>CAZVXC010000070.1:0-6942 GCA_964631435.1 uncultured archaeon
GTATAGACTGCTGTTATAACTCTGTTTTCCTTCAGAAAATTTATGTAGTATTTTACTCCTTCGTAAAGCCTCGATTCTGTAGCAGCCTTAACCTCGAATTCTTCGAGAATTTTTAAAAGTTCGTTTCTATTTTCTCTCTCAAGTATTTCCTCTAAGATGTATCTTTTAACGCCAAGAATCCTCTTAATTTTATCTATCGGAAGGTTGAATTCCACAATCGTTCCGTCCATGTCGAATATAACGAATTCCACAACGTATCTTATCCGGGACTTTAAAAATTTTTATCTTCTCAACCCTAAGCATAGATAGATGGAAATCGCAATCCCGTCATCTTCGCTCATAAATGAGAAGGATGAGAAGATAAAGATATACAAAATCGGCATAATCGGAAGGGCAGCAGCGGTATTCAGAGTCGAAACGATATACATCTACCACGATCCGATCTTAGATGAAAGTGATTTGATTAAAGAAATTCTCGAATATCTCGAAACACCGCAATATTTGAGAAAGCACATCTTTCCGATTAAAAAATCGTTGAGATACGCAGGCTTGCTTCCTCCTTTGCAAATTCCATCTCACAAGCCAAAAAGTTTAAAAATCGGTGAGGTTAGAGAAGGTGTCGTTGTAAAGGTTGCTCCTGACGGCACAGCGTGGGCTGATATAGGGTTAAAAGCCCTGGCTCTCTTCCGTGGAAAAGCGAGGAAGGGGGCCCGTGTGACCGTCAGGGTCTGTTCGAAGAATCCGTTGGTCGTTGAGGAAGCGAAGGCTGAAGAGTATTGGGGATACGATGTGAAAAAAGCGGAATTGGAAAATCTACTCAGAAAGGAAAATGCAATAATAACATCGAGAAAAGGTAGAATTCCGAGAATGGAGGAAATGAAAGGTGATAAATTGCTGATATTCGGAAACCCGAAAGAGGGTGTGTTGGAAATAGCTGAAAGATTGGGTATTCATTCGGATGTTGATGTATGGAATATGATCCCGAATCAGGGTAGCAGAACGGTTCGCTTAGAAGAGGCCATAATCGCCTGCTTGGCAATAATAAATTACGCTAAGGTGGTATGAGATGAAGTGGCATAGGCCAAGAAGGGGTTCTTTAGCTTTCTCTCCAAGAAAGAGGGCATCGAGCATAATTCCAAGAATAAGGGCTTGGCCCGTAAGCAGTGAAACAAAGCTTCTCGGATTTGCGGGATATAAAGCCGGTATGACGCATGTTGTAATGGTGGATGACAGGAAAAATTCCCCGACGTATGGTGAGGAAATAGTGGTTCCGGTTACAGTAATAGAGACACCGCCAATGAAAGTCATGGGAATAAGAGTTTACAGAAACACAGCTTACGGTTTGCAAATAGCAGCAGAAGTTTGGGCTGACAAACTCGATCAGCATCTTTCGAGAAGGGTTAATTTGCCTAAGAAAGCTAAGGATGCCGAATCGCTGAAAGAAATAGATGGCTTGGCAGAAGTCAGAGTTATAACGTATACACAACCCTACAAAATGACAGGCGTTCCTAAGAAGGTTCCAGACGTTATGGAGCAGAAAGTCGGAGGTGAAGCAGAAGAGGCTTTGGATTACGCCATAAGCATCTTAGGAAAGGAAGTTAAGGTTAATGATGTTTTCAATGAGGGAGCTTTCATCGATGTTCTCGGAATAACGAAAGGAAAAGGCTTTCAGGGTCCTGTTAAGAGATGGGGAGTTATAACTTTGGATGCGAAGCATGCGAGAAGCTCAAAGCACAGAAGAGTCGGAACTCTCGGTCCATGGAATCCCCATCATGTCAGATGGACTGTCCCGCAGGCCGGTCAGATGGGTTTCCATCAGAGAACAGAGTTCAACAAGAGAATTCTGAAGATAGGCGAAAATGGAGAGGAAATAACTCCGAACGGCGGCTTCCCGCATTACGGAGTTGTGAGGAACGAATACGTCTTAGTATCCGGAAGCGTTCCGGGAAGTGTTAAGAGGCTTATAAGGATGAGAGATGCGATAAGGCCACCGGCTGAAAGTTATGAGGGTGTAAATCTGCTCTATGTCAGCACGACATCCAAGCAGGGAAGGTGATAGAATGAAAGCTAACGTTTACGATCTAAATGGGCAAGTCATAGAGGAGATAGATTTGCCAGATGTATTTAAGGAGGAGTTCAGACCGGATATAATAAGAAAGGCTGTTCATGCTATTCAAAGCCATAGGAGACAGCCTTACGGCCCAAATCCTCTTTCCGGAACGAATTACGCTGCCGAGAACTGGGGACCTGGGCATGGCTATGCAAGAGTTCCGAGATGGAAGATTGGTAGCAGAGCCGTAAAAGTTCCTCAAGCTGTCGGCGGCAGAAGAGCGCATCCTCCTAAGCCTCAGAAGAAGTGGGCTGAGAAGATAAACAAAAAAGAAATGAAGAAGGCTTTGAGATCAGCTTTGGCAGCAACAGCAGATGCTGAACTCGTAAAAGCGAGAAACCACATATTCGAAGGAGATTTACCCAAGATCGTCATCGATGACTTCGAGAAATTAACGAAGACCAAGGATGTCATAGATGTCTTGAAAGCCTTGGGTGTCTATGGTGATATCGAGAGAGCGAAAGAAAGAAAGAGGGTTAGAGCTGGTAAGGGTAAGATGAGAGGTAGAAGGTATAAGATGAAAAAGAGCGTTTTGATTGTAACTTCGGATAACCTGCTGAAAGCTGCGAAGAATTTACCGGGTGTTGATGTTGTTAGAGCTAAAAATTTGAATGTGGAACTCTTAGCTCCGGGAGGTTTGGCTGGGAGATTAACCGTTTTTACGAAATCCGCTATAGATTATTTGGGTGATTGGCTATGATACTGAAAGCTTTCCTTGTAACCGAGAAAAGCACGATGCTGCTTGAAAATAACATACTGACAGCTATAGTGGACATAAGGGCTAAGAAGAAAGACATAGCGAGGGAGATAGAAAAGAGGTTTGGCGTTGAAGTTGAGAGAGTTAACACGCTGATAACTCCGAAGGGTGAAAAGAAGGCTTACATAAAGCTTAAGCCCGAGTATTCTGCTGAAGAGTTGTTATCAAAATTAGGAGTGTTCTGAGGTGGTTATATGGGTAAGAGGATAATATCTCAAAACAGAGGGAAAGCAACGCCGACATATACCGCACCTTCTCACAAATATAAGGCCGAAATCAAGCATCTAAAATTCGAGAAATTTGGAAAGATAGAGGCAAGGATAGAAGATGTCATCCACGATCCTGCAAGAAACGGCCCCATATTTCTTGTAAAGATGCCAGACGGGAGCGAAGAATTCGTTTTAGCAGTCGAGGGGAAAGGTGTGGGGGATTTGATAAAAGCAGGAGAAGATGTTGAAATCGACGTAGGAAACATAACTTATCTCAAAAACATTCCAGAGGGGACGCCGATTTGCAATATCGAAAAGATTCCGGGAGATGGCGGAAAATTTGCGAGAGCAAGCGGAACATTCGGTTTCGTTGTCGCTCATGAGGAGGAGAGAGTTTTAGTTCAACTGCCATCTGGAAACATGGTCTGGCTAAATCCGAGATGCAAGGCTATGATAGGCGTTGTAGCAGGAGCCGGAAGAGCTGACAAGCCGTTTGTAAAAGCTGGCAAGAAGTATCATAAGATGAAGAGTAAGGCTGCGAAGTATCCACGTGTGAGAGGTGTTGCTATGAACGCTGTTGATCATCCATTCGGAGGTGGCAAGCATCAGCACGTCGGAAGGCCTAAGACTGTGAGCAGAAACGCTCCACCCGGTAGAAAAGTCGGTAGTATTGCCGCCCGTCGCACGGGCGTAAGGAGGTGATTTTTATGGCTTTAAAAAGTAAGGTTGTGAGACCGAAGGAGTTCAGATATCGCGGTTACAGCTTAGAGGAATTAAAAAGCATGCCTCTCGATAAATTAGCCGAGCTTTTGCCGGCAAGAGAAAGAAGGAAGATAAAGAGGGGGTTTACCGAGCAGGAAGAGAAGCTTCTAATGAAGCTCAAAAAGAAAAACGAGGTAAGGACGCATTGCAGAGACATGGTTGTCTTGCCGGAGATGGTAGGGAAGATAATATATGTCCACAACGGCAAGGAATTCGTCAGAGTTGAGATAAAGCCGGAGATGATAGGGCATAGGCTCGGAGAATTCGCTCAGACGAGGAAGTTCGAGAAGCATAGCGGGCCGGGCGTAGGTGCGACGAGGAGTAGCAAATTCGTTCCGCTCAAGTGATGTGTATGGCGAGGGTGAAATATGCGTATAAGCCAAAGGATGAGCTGAATTCAGCGAAAGCAATGGGATATGAGATGGACATAAGCTTTAAGCATGCGGTAGAAATTTGCAGAGCTATAAAAGGGAAGAAGATAGATGATGCCATAAGATTCCTTGAGGAAGTTGTGGCGATGAAGAGAGTGGTTGCTTTCAAGAAGCACAAAAAGAAGGTTGCACATAAAAGAGGGCTGGAAAAGTGGTATGCCGGTAGATATCCGGTTAAAGCTTCGAAGAACATACTCAAGGTTCTGAAGAATCTTAAGGCGAATGCGGAATACAAAGGACTCGAAATAGATAGGTTAATCATAACTCACGCTCAGGCGAAGAAAGGGAGGGTTTTAAAGAGATACATGCCGAGAGCCTTTGGAAGAGCTACGCCGAAATTTAAGTTTTTAACGACAGTTGAGTTTGTTGCAGAGGTGCGATAATGGCGGTTGAAAGGAAATTCGTTGAGGAAAGGGTAAGGAAGCTCAGAGTCAAAGAGTGGATAGTAGATGAGGTAAGAAACGCTGGCTTCGGAGGAATAGATATCGTAAGAACTCCACTCGGAACACAGGTTACGCTGTTCGTCGAGAGACCCGGCTTAGTCATAGGCAGGGGAGGTAGGAGGATAAGAAAGCTTACCGAAAGGTTAAAGGAATTCGGACTCGACAACCCGCAGATTGCCGTTGATGAGATAGAAAAGCCCGAATTTAATGCACAGCTAATGGCGTCTTTGCTTGCGAGAGCCTTAGAGAGAGGATGGTATTTCAGAAAAGCTGGATACAGATTCCTCTACAGAATAATGGAAGCGGGGGCAAAGGGTTGTGAGATTGAGATAAGCGGAAAGCTAACGAGCGAGAGAGCGAGAACGGAGAAATTCGTCGCAGGAACAATAATCCACACAGGCGAGCCTGCGGAGTCGATGGTAGAAGAGGGATTCGATGTTGCTATAAAGAAACTCGGAGTCTATGGCGTTAAAGTCAGAATCATACCTCCTTACGTCGAATTACCGGATGAGTTCGAGATCAAAGAGGTTCAAACAGAAGCAGAGGAGGTGAAGGAGAGTGAAGATGAAGGAGATCAGGGAAATGAGTAGGGAGGAAAAATTAAAAAAATTGATGGAGCTGGAGAACGAGTTAATAAGGCTGAGAACACTTGTGAGGAGTGGAGGAGCTTTGGAAAATCCCGGTCAGATAAGGGCTGTGAGAAAGGATATAGCAAGGATAAAAACCTCTTTAAGAGAAGAAGGATACAGGGTTTGAAAATCTTAGCAAGAGATTGGATCGGATTGAAGGTTGAGGTCATGAAGAGTCCGAATAGGTTTGAAGAAGGCATATGCGGGGAAGTTGTTGATGAAACAATGAAAACCCTCAAAATTGATACCCCGAAAGGAATAAAAACAGTTGCCAAAAAAGGTAGGATATTCATCGCCGAGCTAAACGGTGTTAAATTTAAAGTTAGCGGTGATCTAATCGCATTCAGACCGGAGGAGAGGATAATGAGAGGTTTAATGCTGATAAATAGGATGAAGGGTGAGTGAGATGAGAGATATAGGTATAGATGTAAAGCCGCCTGAGAGAGAATGTGATGATAAAAACTGTCCGTTTCACGGAAATCTATCTGTCAGAGGCCAGATATTCAGAGGAAGAGTTGTAAAAACTTATGAGAAGACTGCTGTGATTGAGAGAGAGCTTATAAGGTTCGTTCCGAAATACGAGAGGTATCTGAAAAAGAGGAGCAAGATGCACGCTCACAATCCTCCATGCATCAATGCCAAACCGGGAGACATCGTTACGATCGCAGAATGCAGACCGATAAGCAAGACGAAAAGCTTCGTTATAGTTGAGAAGGTGAGAGTGTGAAGGCGAGGAAGGCTAAGGTTCCGAGGTGTTTGCCGACGGGTGCGAGGCTCGTATGTGCAGACAACACAGGAGCAAGGGAGCTTGAGATCATAGCGGTTAAGGGATACAAGGGAGTTAGAAGACGTTATCCAGCAGCGGGTGTAGGAGACATCGTCGTTGTAAGCGTTAAAAAAGGCTCACCTGACATAAGGAAACAGGTTCACTACGCTGTCATAATCAGGCAAAGAAAAGAATACAGACGTCCTGACGGGACGAGAGTAAAATTCGAAGATAACGCAGCAGTAATAACCGATCCCAACGGAAATCCGAAGGGGAGCGAAATAAGAGGGCCTGTTGCGAGAGAGGCTGCCGAGAGGTTCTCGAAAATAGGCTCTATTGCTACGATAATTGTGTGAGGTGGTTAGATGTCAAAGCAACCGAGAAAGCAGAGGAAGAGATTGTATGAGGCGAAATTGCATCAAAGGCATAAGTTCCTGCATGCAACGCTCTCGAAAGAGCTTAGGCAGAAATACAAAAAGAGGTCTCTGAGAGTAAGGAAGGGAGATAAGGTGAAGATAATGCGGGGAAGCTTCGCGGGACACACGGGAAAGGTCTTGGAAGTAGATATGAAGAGGATCAGGATAACTGTCGATGGTGTTACAGTGAAAAAAGCGGATGGAAGCGAAGCAGCAGTCCCGATTCATCCGTCAAATGTCATGATCGTTGAGCTTGGCGAAGTTGACGATGTTAGAGAAAAGATACTCAAGAGGTGATGTGATTGCATCAAAAAAGGTTATCCGCTCCTAAGACATACAAAATTCCGAGAAAGATTAAAAAATGGGTTGTAAAACCTTCACCCGGGCCGCACGATAAGAATGCCGTGCCGCTGCTTGTG
>CAZVXC010000071.1:0-5399 GCA_964631435.1 uncultured archaeon
TCTCTCTAACAAAATCGAGCTTCGCAATTTCATTAACAGAGGAGTAAATCTCGATATACGGTATCTTTTTTATCGAACCTAACACATTTTCTCTACATCTCTCTGCAGCTATCGATTTCGCTTTTCTTAGCGGAATAACGCTGCCTTCATATGCTATGCTGTCGTGCTTTCCACATATCAAAACGCACCTATCGTTCATCCTAATGAAAATCATCAGACAGGGAATATTTACGGGAACTATTTTTATGCTGAATTCTGCTTCATATATTCCGTTTGATGTTAAAAGAGTTTCAAGCCCCTTTGGTTTTGATAACAGAGCCTTTCTAATCCCGTATATCAGACCGCTTCCACCATCAGGAACACCGGCGAATGCAGCATTTTTGAAAGTATCGTAGTCTAAGTATATCTCTATGTCGTAAGGTTCATTCGTCATCTCCTTCAGATAAGCTATCCCGTATCCGATCGCCGCAATTTCCGTGCATCCAGCTGAAATCTTCGTCTCCTTTTTCAAAACATCTGAAAGATAGCTTATACAGCCCATATTACGCACTCGAAACGATCTTTACGACATCGTTGTTCTTCAACTCGTAATCCTCAGCTATCCTTATCTTCTTTCTTGCGTCAACAGCGTATATGTAATGTTTGCCTATGTCTGTATGGATTTTATAGGCAAGTTCTTTTGCAGTAGTCCCCTTTTTGACTAAGAGAGCATCTGGCAGAACATTTCCCTTTGTGTCGGTGTATTTATTTTCATCTTCAACCGGATAGACGACGATGTATCCGAGTTTGTCGAAAACAACCCTATTTATAGCTTCCTGAACACCCGTTCCTCCGAATTTCTTTAAAAATCTCCTAATCATTTCTAACGCTTTCTTCTGTTTCTCATTCAGCTCTTTCAAAATCTCGAAATCGTCATCTCCGGGAAGATATTTTATGTATCCGTTTTTAGCTGCAGTCCTTAAAGTCATTTCGTATATCGCAGAGCATACAACCGCACCAAGCTTCTTTAGCCTCTCAATATTCTCTTCCGGTGCTTTATCTGCTTTATTCGCAGCGATCAATATTTTAAATCTCCTTTCCATCAAAATCCTTGCAAAATCCATTAAATCCTCATCGCTAAATTCGGAATAATCCTTTTTAATATCCCTTAACGATTCTTTAACGACGATTTCGTCAAATCCTAAGCCTGCGAGTTGCTCTGCAATGTATTTCGCAGCATCTCTTTTCTCCATTCTAATTCTTCTAACTATTTTGCCCCAGTTCTTTTTCAAAATTCCGTAAAGCCACATGTAAAGCTCTTTCTCAAAAAATCTGATATCTTCTACCGGATCTCTCTGAGCTAAGCCTATCTCATTTCCCTCCTCATCTGTCGAGCCTGACGAATCCACTATATGTATTATCGCATCAGCCTGTCTCAGGTCATCGAGGAACTCATTGCCTAAGCCCCTTCCTTTGTGAGCATCCGGAACCAATCCGGCAATATCTATTAACTTCACGGGAATAAACCTGATTCCGTCTATACAATTACCGCATGGATAGACTCCGAGTTCTTTGCAAACGCAATTCACTCTGACATAGGCAATTCCTACATTAGGCTCGATCGTTGTGAATGGATAGCTCGCTATCTCAGCTTCAGCCATAGTTGCGGCTTTGAAAAACGTTGATTTCCCGGCATTCGGCTTTCCTGCCAAACCGATTTCTATCATCTCAGCCCCTCCTTTTCGTATTTTCCGGGTTTTCTACTCCCTATTATGGATTTTAATAGAGTTTTATTGCTCTTCAAAAAGTTTGCGTATTCCTTCGTTATCTCCTTCCTTTTCTCGAAGTATTCGATTATTTCGATAGCTTCATTCAAATTCGTGCATCTTTCGAGATGATCGATGACATTTGGTATTATATCTCCTTCAATTTCCTGAAATATGTTCGGAAACATCTTCTTGAATTTCCTCCTCTCCCATTCTATCATCTTCTTCCACTTCCACCTTTTCTTTTATCCAAACACCTTTCTTCCCTATGATGCTCCCGTCAACGCTGCATCCCTCTTCCATAAGGACTTCATCAGCGTAAATCTTACCGAAAACGTGGCTTTGATTTATCAGATATACCTTTCTGCCCTCAATTGCCCCGTGAATTATGCTCGAATCTATAACAATCTTCCTTCCTTTGATACTCCCGTATAGCTCCGTTAAGGCTATTTTAATGTCTTTAGCTCTAACGTTTCCGAGAACCTTGCTTTCCTCAAAGATCGCATCGCTGTTTGTCTGAATTAATTCCATTGATACCTTACTGCTATCCGGAATCGTTATGGGGTTCAAAAATTCCTCATCGAACAGCTTCTCAGCCTCTTCAATCTTTCCGAGCCTAAGAAGTTCGAGCAGAAATAGAAAGATGAACATTATCACTGGTAACGGGTCTTGGATCGTTATCAATCCTCTTGCCTCAAATCCCTTTCCTATTCTTACGTTTCTACCTATTTCGAGATCGCCATATACTGTAAGCTTTCCGTTGATCGATGAAAATTCCCCGATGGATGCATCCCCCTTGCTCACAACGTTTCCCTTTACTTTACACCAAGTTCCCATTCTGAGTTCTTCCGCAACGACATCCCCGCTTATCTCAGTTCTATCGCCTATAACGACTTTTCTCCCGAAAATTCCGTAGTCTATATTGCAATTTGAGCCTATTAAAATATCTCCCTCATGAATTATCGCAGTTTCATCGAATCTCGTATTTCTTGGAATCACAAGTTTATCCATAATCTTTGTTAAGCTCCAAACTTTTTAGTTTTATCTATCAGATCGAGTATTATGTTCATGAGGTCTAAGCCCCTTATTCTGCATAATCCGCCTTTGTATGCGTTAAATTCGTTGAATTCGGTAACATCATCTTTCCTGACCTGATCGAAAACTATCGTAATCGGCACGGGATCGGCGGTATGATCTCTAACGGCTATCGGTGTTGTGTGATCTGCGGCGATAACTAAGCATACTTCCGAGAAGTTTAAGTTGAGGAAAGGCTCGATTGCATTATCTATTCTTTCTATAAATCTCTTCTTACCATCGAAGTCGCCATCATGGCTGAACTCATCGGTCGCTTTTATGTGAAGCAGAACGAAATCGTGCGTCTTTAAAGCTTTGATTGTGGTGGCGACTTTAAGCTCGATATCAGAATCCTTTCCTCCCGTAAATTTTGCATTTTCTATCACATCTCCACCCAAAATTCTCCCTATGCCTTTTATGAGAGTTGTTCCTGCAATGACAGCAAGTCTCATGCCATATTTCTCTTCGAAGCTCGGAATTTCATGAACCTTTCCAGCACCTCTCAGAAGCAGAACATTCGCTTTCAACAAACCTTTTTTCTCTCTTTCGATGTTAAACGGATGGTTATCCAGAATTTCATGGCTCTTTTCTATGAAATCATTTACAACGTCAGCGGTGAATTTTGCATCATCGCTGAGAGCCTTAACTCTCTTAACCTTTTCTCCAACCTTTTTCGGATCGCTGTCTGTGATCTTATCGGATAAATTCTCACCTCTGAAAACGACAGCAGCTCTATGACCGGAAGCGTTTGCAAGCTCGAAATCGACATCTATCTTAACCCCCTTATTTACCGCGTCGACTAAAACTGTCTTCTCAGATATTCTGCCCGCTCTCCTATCAACAACTATCTTATCGAAAACGCTCCCTTCTCCTTTCACAGTCCCGAAATTCACTCTTAACGCAACATCTCCCGGATTCAGCTTTATTCCAGCTCCGGCAGCCTCTATCGGCCCTCTACCGCTGTAATATTTGAAAGGGTTGTATCCTAAGAGAGAGAGATGTGCTGTATCGCTTCCCGGTCTTATTCCGGGCTTTATCGTATCCATTATTCCGTTTATACCCATTTCGGCGAGTTTGTCGAGATTTGGCGTATTCGCTTCTTTAAGCGGAGTCGTTCCGTTGTAGCTTCTGTCAGCCAAACCGTCTATTATTACCATCAAAACTTTCATGTGATAAAATTGAGGACGGGATATTAAGCATTTTCCTTACTGTTTGCTGCTTTATTCGGTAAGATCAAATTTATAAAGGTGCCAAAGCGATGAAGCCATAAAGTTCGGTCATACATAGTATTCTGAATGATAATGAATCAGCTTCGAAACTGATTCGTTTTTGATGAAATCTTAAGGCTACCTGAACATAATTTCATCAATCTTCTTCCCACCAAATTTCTGGTTCAACTTCCAGATTATGAATAGCTTACATTTGTGAACTTCTGCGATCGCATCTATGAATCTCTGCCTCTCTATATTCTCAACATACAGCTTCCTCGTGAATTGAAAAAGCTGTGGATTTTTTGAATCGGGTATTATCTGAAATTCTGTGGGTAAAAATAGGAGACCGAATCTTATATCCCACATAAAATCCTCCCTCTCCTTTTCAGACAGCTCCATAACAGCTTTGTAATGCTCATCGCTCAGCTTTATCCCGCTCGCAACCAGAATTATTTCCGTCCCCTTAGGCTGAACTATGTCTATCATCTGCGTAGATGCCGGAGGAACTTCGACTATGTAATGAAATTCGGCATTCTCATCTGAGACCTCTTCCTTAAAGATTCCCTCTTTAATTAACCATTCCTTAATCATTTTTCTCATCTTTCCCACCGCAAATATCTTCATAGACTTCGAAAGGGAATACTTCCGTTATGTTTATTAGTATTTCATTGTTATGAATTATGTCGTAATTTCTGATAAGAGCTTTGCCACCTTCGGAATCACAAATCCTCGCCCATCTTATCTCCCTTCTAACTTCCATCTTGTGCCTCCTTATTATCTCACCTATCGGAATATCCGCTTTAAGAAGATCGTCCTTAAATCTTTCTTCCAGCCTTTTTATGGGCGTATATGATACTGCCTTAGCAAAAACTTTCCCTGCGGAAATTATTTCAACAACCCTATAATTCACATCGTCCCCCTCATCTATCTTAAGAATTTCAGCGACATTCCTATCAGCTTTCACAATTCTCTGCTCCATAGTCCTGATCTCGGCTTTTTCTTCTGTTAGGGCCTCGATTATCTTCGTAACGCTTCCGTCAGTTCTTGCCAAAATTCTTAGAATCGGGTTCAAATACTATCAACCTCTCTAACGGGCTTACCATCTTTCGTTTCAGGAGCTATATAATCGAGGAATTTATCGAAATCTATGTTGTAAAGCCTGAATTTCACCTTTATGGGTGATAAAATCGCATCCTTTTCTGCGAAGTTTATCCTCGAAATGAAGGCAGTCTGTTTATTTAAGTAGATCACAACACTTTTCCCCCTTCTTCCTCTGATAATTTCATTCCTTGCTGTATCGAGTATCTTTTGAATCCTCAAAAGCTCCCTAAATCTTTTTAAATCCGATGCGATCGCATGCAATCTCCCA
>CAZVXC010000071.1:5409-6853 GCA_964631435.1 uncultured archaeon
TTCAATTTTCGCATCGGGAAAAAGATTTTTCACAGCCTTCTTAACCTTCTCAACATCCTCAGTCGGATGAACATCTGTTTCAATCTCAATTTCAACTCTCGGAATGAAATGCGTAAGTATCTCACGAATCTTACTCTTAAATTCCTCTAAGTCTCCAGTATTCTCCACAGTTATGTCCGCGATTCTCATAGCCTCTCCCATATTCCACGAAAGCTCCCTTTCATCCCTCTTCTTTAAATCTTCTATCGTCTCGGCATCATCCTCCCTCTTTCTTTCCAAAGCTCTCTTGAACCTTATGTTTAGCGGTGCTTCTATGTTAATCAAAACGAAATCCTCTCCAAATTCCTTCTTAAATCTTCTAACCTCATCGATCCCCCTTATTCCATCTACAACAACCACACCTTTCTCTCTAATTTTCTCCCTTATTATTGGTATGCATCTCTTCGCTATCGCATCCATTCCCTCTTTTTCCCGCAATTCCGATGCGATGACAGAGAGATTTTTATCATCAGCCTTCAACCCCCTTTTCTCAGCTTCCATTCTGACGATATCCCCCATAACGACTACAGGTATCCCTATCTCTTCAGCTACCTTTGATGCCGTTGATTTTCCGCTTAAGGGCAATCCTACGAATGCGATAATCTTCATGATACCTTTTGAGAAAAGCGAGGTTAAATAATTTCTGCGACCATCAAAGATATATAACCTCAGGTAATCATTGATGTTTGCGATGAGATGTGCTTTATGCGGGAGGGAAAGCGAATACAGCATTTGCGGGGAATGTTTATCCAAGAAAGTTGAATTAGTTGCTACACCGAACGCCATCGAACTGATTCAATGTCCGATATGCGGAAGTTACAGGCTTAACAGATGGAAGAGAGTTGATATTTACGAAGCGTTGAGCTATCACTTTTTCAAAAACGCTTTTTTCTACGATGAATTTGAAATCGATGAGATCGATTTCCGCTTAGAAGGAAACATGTGCAAAGCAGCGATCAGAGGATCGCTTAGAGGTCATAGAATCGATGTCGAAGAGGTTTTTAAGGTTAAGATAAAGAGAATAGCATGTGAAAAGTGCAGCAGAAGGTCTGGTGGATATTACGAGTCCGTAATACAGATAAGAGCTAAGAACAGGTTACTTGAAGATGAGGAAATATACGCTGTCAGCAGAGCGATCGAGGATGTGATCGAAAAAGAAGCTGAGAATCCAAAGGCATTCGTAACGAGGATAGAAGAAAGGAAGGAAGGAATTGACATCTATTTGGGAGACAAAAAGATTGGAGAGAAGGTATCAAGGAGCATAGCAAGGAACTTCGGAGCGGAAATTAAAGAAAGCAAGAGCATCGCAGGCAGAGAAGACGGAAGAGACTTTTACCGATTCACATACCTGATTAAATTTCCCGAATACTTCAAAGGAGATATAATCGAGGAGGATGGTGTAATC
>CAZVXC010000072.1:0-6817 GCA_964631435.1 uncultured archaeon
ATTCTCAAATACAAGGCGAAACCAAAAAGAGATTACGAGTTCAGATTAAGAGAGTTTAAACTATACCAAGAACACTTAAAAAAACTGGAGGAGGCAAGACCTGCCTTATTTCTCCCAAAGAGTATCGTGGAAAAAGATGTTGAGAAGTTAAAGGCGAAAGCCTTGAAGGATTATGAGGATATGCTTGATGCGATTTTTTGTGCTTATATCGCTTACTACTGCTGGTGTTATCCGGAAAACTGTGAGATACTTGGAGATGTGAAGGATGGCTACATATTAACACCGATTTCTGATCTCGTGAAAAAACAGTTGGAAGAGTTGCAATTCTAGAGAAAATTTATTAGAATAAAAGATTGTCCCTATCTGAGCAACTTCGCTCAATGAGATAGAATCATACTTCGACGATTTACCATTAAGCTCTTAGGAATTAATTTAAAATAATTTATAATGAACAATTATAAAAAATTTTAGAAACTTCAACGAAACAAGCCTGAAATGAAGAGCTAAACTCTCGGAACTACAACGAAGTTGCCGTTGTATCTCAGAACATCTACATCTATCCCGTAAATATCCTTGATGTTCTCCGGTGTCAAAACATCCTTAGTTTTGCCTGAATACTTAATCTTCCCTTTTTTCACCATCAAAATGCGATCAGCAAACATTGCGGCAAGATTTATGTCATGCAAAGCCACCAACGCACCTTTTTCTTCAGCAACAATGCTTTTAACCATTTTCATGACATCAATTTGACTCTTTATATCTAAATGTGCGGTCGGCTCATCCAGAAGCAAGAAGTCCGCTTCCTGACAGAAAATCCTCGCAAGCATAACCTTTTTCTTCTCACCACCGCTAAGTTCGTTAAAATTCCTATCTTCATATCCTTCGAGTCCCATAAGCTTTAACGCCTTTATTGCTGCATCTTTATCACTCTTAGCTGGCAGAAGACCAGCATGAGGTATTCTTCCAAAGAGAACGATGTCTAAGACTTTTAAATTCGCGCTTGCAATCTCTTGGGGAAGATATCCTAAGAATTTTGCAACATCTCTCCTCGCAAGTTCGTGGACAACTTTCCCATTTACGTAAACAACCCCTTTATAGGGTCTCAGAAGACCGAAAATAGTTTTTAGTAGCGTAGTCTTACCGCTTCCATTTGGCCCAAGAATTGCAACAATTTCTCCCTTCCTCAGAGTAAGAGTGATTTCATCCACTATTACCTTGTTCGATAGCTTAACACCTATATCCTCAGCTTTCAGCTTCAAATCCACCCCCCCTCTTTAGAAGGTATATAAAGAAGGGAGCACCTATCAGGGAGGTTATTATTCCGACGGGAAGCTCCCCGCTAACGGTGATCCTCGACACAACATCTACCAAAGGCATGAAAGATGCAGCAAACAACATGGATGCGGGAATGAGGATTCTGTTATCGTATCCCAGTATTAATCTCATCGAATGTGGGATTATCAGCCCGACGAAGCCGATTATTCCGCTGACTGAGACTGCCGAAGCTGTAAGCAGAGCTGATGCGGCTATAACAACAGCCTTAAATTTTCTTAAGTCGATCCCAACGCTTAACGCATGTTCCTCTCCGAGTAAGAGAGCGTTCATTCTCCATGAGTAGAGGGAGAGGATGATTATTCCTATTACGGCTGAAAAAAATGCCATCTCCACTTTTATCCATTCAGCCGTCCAGAATCCTCCCATTATCCAGAAAACAACCTCATGCATACTTTCTCCTGAGATGTATATTAAAAAAGATGTTAGTCCTGAAAGGAATGTGGCCATAGCAACACCAGCGAGGAGTAGAGAATAAGTCGAATCTTTTCCGAGCTTATAGACGACATATACCGTTAAGATAGATGTGATAAATGCTGAGAACATCAATCCTGTCGTGCTTAAGCCGATAAGTATTGCTATCGCCGCACCAACGCTCGCACCGCTCGAAACACCGATGATATATGGATCCGCAAGCGGATTTCTGAAGAGCGATTGCATCGCACATCCTGCCGTTGCCAAGCTTGCACCTACGATAGAAGCTAAAAGAGTTCTGCGTATTCTGAAATCTATTATATCCCTAACTATCTTTGTATTAGCATTCGTCGTAAAGGGATTGATTCCCGATGGCCCTACGGAGATGCTGATAAGTATTGAGATGAAAAGCAATGCTATCAATGAGAAAATTACCGTAACCACTTTCTTCTCGGAGATTCGATCCATTTGATAAGATTTAAAATCATTTTGAATTTAAAGGTTTTGAGGTATGCAACTCAATGAAGAGTTGGAAAAGAAAAGAGAGCACAAAAAAGAGAAAAAATAATTATTTGCCTTCTCTTAAGAACCTCCTCAGGAGCTTTCCTGTTGCCGTTCTCGGCAGTGGCTCCTTTCTGAACTCAATTATTCTCGGAAGCTTGTATTTGGCTATGTGCTGCTCGAGATACTTAAGTATATCCTGTTTCAGCTCTTCGCTCTCCTCATATCCCTCATTTAAGACAATTATAGCTTTGACGAGCTGACCTCTTATTCCCTCTGGATCTGGGACACCTATGACTGCACATTCCTTAACAGCTGGATGCTGGTTTAGCGGCTGCTCTATTTCATCTGGGCCAATTCTGTATCCAGATGATTTTATGAGATCATCGTCTCTTGAGACGAAGTATATGTAGCCATCTTCATCCTTCCTGACGAAGTCGCCGAGAACGTTCCACCCGTTCTTTACGCTCTCCTTCTGCTTTTCAATTAGCGATCTCGTCGGATGCTCCCAGTATCTTATGCCCGTCGGCCCTTTGATGTATAGGTTACCAACTTCTCCCGGCTTGCATTCCTCACCTGTTTCGGGATCGATTATTCTCGCTATGTAACCCGGAACAGGCCATCCAATGCTACCTTCCTTCGGTGCCGGAGCAACTGTGTTGCTTATGCATATGTGAACCATCTCCGTCGCACCGAGCGATTCGTATATCGGCATTCCGAATTTCTCTTTCCACTTTCTCGCTGTATCCGCACCAAGAGCTTCACCACCGCCAGTGCATAGTCTGAGGCTTGAGAGGTCGTATTTGCTCAGATATTCGTCGAGCTTTGGATTTGCAAGGATAATTCTGTATGCCGTCGGTAGAGAGCTGAAGACAGTTATCCCATGCTCTTCAACGAATCTGAAGAAGTTATCTACACTGAATCCCGGCCAGATGCTTGTTGCCGCTCCGTGGAAGTATGGTATCAGGCATCCGTTTCCGTAGCCCATTGCGAAGCTAACAGGAGCCGGCCCGCCAACGACGTCATCAACTGTCAGCTTCCATACGTATTTTCCGACCAAATAGACGGCAGACAGTATATTTTCGACAAAATGCACGCAACCCTTTGGCAATCCCGTTGTTCCAGATGTGTATAGAATTGCCGCAGGAGTTCCGATTTCTAAGGGAACTGGATCAAATTTCGCACTCTCATTGTAAACATCGTTGAAAGATACGAGAGGATCTTTAACATCATCCTTATCAGTTACTATTACCTTCTCAACAGTCTTTAGCTCTGGGATCGATTCGTTAACAGCTCCGAATGTTTTCTCATCTCCTGTAACGAATATAGCCTTTATCTCAGCGTTGTTAGATACGTGAACGATCTCTTTCTTAGCCCACATCGGGTTTAGCGGAACCGGAATCGCTCCGGCTTTCATTATGCCGAAATTGACAGCGACTGCCTCAGGCATGTTTCTCATTCTGAATCCTACTCTATCGTATTTCTGAATTCCCATTCCCTTTAGGAAGTTCGCAACCTTGTTGCTCAGCCTATAGAGGTCTCTGTAGGTAACCCTTCTGTCCTCAAAATATATTGCAACTTTCCTTGCTCTTCCCTCTTTTATGTTCTTATCGAGTATCTCTTCTGCAAGGTTCAGCTCTTTTCTATCACCGATGTATTCCTTTACCTCGTCCGGTATTACTATCTCCGGCCAAATATCCTTTGGGACGACATATTTCATGATTTCCATACTCACTACCTCCAGATATTTTCTTTATTTATCGTTATAAATACTTTACGAAATTTAGAATAATAAATCCTAACAATAGCGTGAGGCTAAGCACAGAATCTCAACCTATGCAACGTTCCGCCGGGCTGATATACCGCAACATTACCCGGCATCGGATTCAGATTTACTTTCCTCTGAAACTCCGTCTGAGCTTGCCATGCGGATGAATTTACAACAAAGACTCCTCTGTAGAATGCTGTTCCGTATGTATGGACGTGTCCGGAATGCAAAACATCCGGAATGTCATCTATAACGAGATAGTCCTCCTTTTCAGGAGCAATCGGACTTCTCTCACCGTAGATAGGAGAGAGATGCCGTCTTTTCAGCAATTCAACCATAGCCTCCTGAGGAGTGCTGTAGCTTAATTTATTCAATCTTGAAATGAGATC
This sequence comes from uncultured archaeon, assembly GCA_964631435.1. Taxonomy (GTDB): domain Archaea; phylum Halobacteriota; class Archaeoglobi; order Archaeoglobales; family Archaeoglobaceae; genus Geoglobus. Next base: position 4,405 of record CAZVXC010000072.1, read on the forward strand.
GTCGATGCTTCTTCCGTGATAAACGAGCACCTTTACACCTTCAACATCTACGTAAGCCGGATTTCCTATGTTGGTAACGTTGTTCGGGAACAAATCTGAAAAATCGCTCGGCAACGCTGGCTGCGGTTCAGCCTGTCTTACAGCATCGTGATTTCCGGGAGATACGATTATTTTAACATCCTTTCTTATTCTGTCGAATTGTTCTGCTGCAAACTCGTATTGCTCGTATATATCCACGATTTCCAGCTCCTTATCTTGCCCGGGATATATCCCGATTCCGTCAACTACGTCTCCTGCGACGAAGATGTATCTAACGCTCTCAGCAATCTCATCCATCCTCCTGTCCCCGCTTTCACAATTTATCCATCTTACAAAGTTATCCCACTCTTTTCTCAGAAAAGTTTTGCTTCCGAAGTGCGTGTCTGACATGAAAACTATTCTAAAATCTTTTTTAACCTTAGAACCGTTTAGCGGAACGTCAGGAAAGATTATTCTATCAGCTATAACAGCTTTTCCTCTTAGCTTTCCTACAACACCTATAACCTCATCCCCGAGCAATTCCATAGCAGTCTCCTTAGCTTTCCCTTCCGCATAGACTCTTATCTTCCCGGTCTTGTCTTCGATTTCAAAACTCGCTTTATTTTTCGTAAGCTCTCTGACATTATCAACGAATCCAACAACTTCAACATTCTCAGTTCTTATTTTGCTTAGAGATGAAATGGGAATAGCTTTTACTCTGTTTCTCAGAATCTTATGCAGCTTTTCGAATCTTGAATTGAAGTATGCTACGAAATCCTCGATCGTCCCTCTGCACGTTGATTTCCCCGTTACATCCTTTAACACGCAGATGTCTCTCTTTCTTAGTATCTTCTTTTCTTTGCTTTTCACTTCAACAACGTTCTCTCGACGCTTGCTCAGATTTTTCAGAACGAGAGATATATCTTCGGGAGTTATTATGAATGTGCCATTGCAACTTCTACAAACCTCCTTTAGCACTTCATCAATGCTGAAATCACTTCTTTGAATTAGATTGACCGCTTCGGGATGAATGTTGTAGCCGTTTAATGCAAATTTGGCAATGATTGTTCTAGTATCGATATTTTTAATAACCATCAGTCCACCTCCAATTCATGTCTGGTTTAATTAAAGATATACTTTCAACACTAATAGTTGTCGGCGTAATTGCATTTGGAGGTTACATATTAAGCGGGACATGGCCATTTATGGTTGCGATAGAAAGCGGAAGCATGGAGCCGCACATGCACATAGGAGACGTAGTATTCCTTGTAAGCCCGGAAAAGAAGGAGATAATTACTTTCGCTAAGGGTGAGAAAATCGGGTATAAGATGTTCGGCGAATTCGGAGATGTCATTGTTTACAAGCCAAATGGCAACGGTGGCACAACGCCTATAATTCACAGAGCGATTGCATACGTGAATAAAGGAGACTACATCCCAATTTTGGTAAAAAAGGACGGGAAGCTCATATTAGTTCCTTCGAAGTTCAAAGCACCGAATAGTGGTTACATAACTCAAGGGGATGCGAATCCTATACCCGATCAATTAGCTGGAATAAAGCCAGTGGAGAAAAAATGGATAATAGGCGTTGCAGTATTCAGGATACCGTATATAGGATACCCCAGGATAATACTCAGCAAGATTTTCTGATTTTAGCATCAACAACGACGTGGATGACATTTGGAGCGTAATTCTTAACTTTCCTGAAATTAACAATCTCCGCTTTAACACCAATCTTTTCTGCACAAAGCTTTATGCGTTTAACAGCTCTGTCGATAATCTTTACGGGCGTTGCCTCATGATAATGGATGAATCCCTCATCTCTTATCGATCTTATAGCAACGGCTATAAAATCATCGGCAAAGAGATGCCCCATTATAACTCTGTCGGCAAAATTCTCTGGAGAAACGAACTTAGAGTCACCGAGAATCGGAATTATATTATCAACTTTGTTAAGTCTTATGTTCTTAAGCAGAAATCTGTAGGAATCGGGATTTATTTCGATTGAATATATCCTCTTAGCATCTGAATGCTTCGCTATTGGTATTGAGAAATAGCCTATGCCGGCAAACATATCCAAGACGATCTCGTTTTCTTTGACAAGCCTCGCAACTCTCATTTTTTCGAACTGATTTCCCAAGCTGAACATAACCTTCGTTACATCAAGCTTAAATTTGCATTTGTTCTCCACATGCAGTGTTTCGCTCCCGCTACCCGCGAGAAGCTCCATGTTCGGTTTTCTCAGCATCCCGATTTTCCCCTTATCGAGCCAAACTGCTTTAACCTTATAACTTCTCAAAATCCTCCGAGCGATCTTATATTTGAATTTCAGCAATTCATCGGGCAATTTTATTACGCATATATCTCCGATTATCTTCATATCAGCGTATCTCGGA
>CAZVXC010000073.1:0-442 GCA_964631435.1 uncultured archaeon
ACGTTACCTCAAATTTCTAAAACCCTGAAACCCTCAGATTTTGCGGAATTCATCAATTTACGATCGAAGCTGACGAAAAGTGGATCGTATTCCTTAATTTTCATCGCAAAGGATAGCTGGAGAGAATCGAGAGTTTTCAATCGATACTTCAGGACGAACTCAACGGCTTTGCTTATCACTCCAGAGTCGAACTTTAAGACGATAAAATCCGCCAAATCTTCGTGAAATTTTGATAGAACGAAATAGAGTTCTCTCCTTTCGATAATTCCCTCATCCTCCTTTTTCCTTAAAGCTGATACGAATTCGACTATCGAAAGCTCGGAAATTGTGATTGAATATTTCTCGAATATTTCGTCTACGATGTCCGAATATTCCTCCTCGTGATATCTCTTGACCAAAGTGCTCGTATCCAAATATGCTATCTCCATTCTTCTCCCCTTTC
>CAZVXC010000073.1:452-6724 GCA_964631435.1 uncultured archaeon
TTTCATTACTTTCAAATTCGTGGAGCTGGATAAAAAGGTTACCTCTTAAAAAAATCCTCGATCAGGATTTCGGTAGAAATGAGCCTTTAACCGATTATTTCAACTCTATCGTTGTAAACGACGATAATTTTCCCGTTAATTTCGAGATCGAGCTGTAAAACTTCCGCAAGTTCATCCACGATTATTTTAGGTAAAGACGGATGAATTCTCAGAACGATTATTCCGGATGCGAACCGGGAGGATACGCTATCTCATCGGCAAAATCAGTCTCTTGTGATTAGAACCAGATTTTTCTCTCTTGCAATACTTCATTGTCCATTGAGCTTTAGGGACATACTCCACGTAGTAGCCTCTATCTTTTAGGAATCTGTATGTTTTCATCGAGAAGGAAGCGGTAAGACATGTCTTTCCCTTCTTAAAAGCTCGGAAGCCAAGCGTAGTGCTTCTAGTATAGCCTCCCTGTTCAGTTGGGGATATTCTTCGAGAACTTCATCAATACTCATTCCAGAACCAAGCATTTCGAGGACATCGGATACTAATACTCTTGTTCCCTTAAAGACAGGCTTTCCATGACAGATTTTTGGATCTATCGTTATCCACTTAAATTTTGATTCCATACTTTCAAATTTGTAAAATTGGATAAAAATCTTGCTACTCTTTTCGATCTCCGAGCTTATCGAATATTAAATGTAAAGGAATGTGAAGGATATTACGATCCAGATTAGAGACTTAATATACTTTGGACGGCATAGTATCACCAAGTTCTTAATCCTCTTTTCATAGGAAGGGAGTGCGAGCATGCGAATCAAGATAGAGTTGGAGCTCAGCGTAAGAGACCTTTTGATTCTTTTTTAATTTAATTCTCGTATGCACAACTGATTCGAATTGGTCAAAATTGGTAAAATTTTACCGTTCATGACCACTGATGCTGCGGCGATGTTATATATCCTTATTTTCTCCGCCATTTTTATCACTTGTATATAGTGCTTCATTACTCCTTCATCAGTAATACTAAGTTCGACGCAAGCCTTGCATGTTCCCGCATCCATACATTTTTATTCAAATCCTCAAGATCATTTAATATGCTGAACTACATAATCGACTTCGTCAAGCTAATAGCGGAAAAGCAGGGAATAAACAACGTTGTCCTCGTGTCAGATATAGATGTCGATTTCGATAGCCTTAACGTGATCAAGGCTCCAAAGCAATATATAGAGACAATAAAAAACACTTTCGCAATAACCGGATCATGCGGGTTGACTGAGAGTGTGATGTCCATTCCGGGCATATCTGAGTTCGTCGAAACTTTTCTTGAGGTCAGTCAGGAGGATGAAAAAGCGATAGTTTGCGTTTATTTGCCAAATCTCAAAGGTGTTTTCATAATAGACTCCGAAAGCAAGCTCAGCAGAGTTTTAAGGGAATGCTCGGAATATGTCAAGCCGGAAGCTTTGAGAGCTACGCTTGCGGTAGCGCTATCGATAGCTTTTAAAGGAAGAGAAGGAAGGAAGATGGGGACTGCATTCGTAATAGGAGATGAGGAGAATGTAATGAAGAAATCGAGACAGGCTATATTGAACCCTTACGAGGGACATCCTAAGGATAAGAGGGATATAAAGAATCCCGAAAACTGGGAGAGTGTTAGAGAATTCGCTCAGCTTGATGGCGTATTTATCATCGATTCCGAGGGATATATTCTTGCTGCAGGCCGCTATTTGGATATAGAAGGCGAACTTGTTCTGAAATACGGATTAGGCGGGAGACATATTGCATGTGCGTCTATAACAAAGAATACGAAAAGTGTAGCGATTGTCGTTTCGAGCAGTGGAGGAGATATAACGATATTCAAAGATGGAAAGGTTGTTATTGAAATACCTGTTTCGCTTATGTAATTAAATAGCCTTAACTCTCTTCTTCAACGCCGGCGGTTTGGGCTTCATCACAATTCTGCTTCCGCACTTCGTGCATTGGATTAAATTCCTTTCCAGATCAACATCAACTTCGGAACCGCAAAAGATGCATATAAACACACTCATAAGCTTTTACCTCTGCTTATCGCTTGCTCAACTATCTTTGCTGCTGAAGAAACCGGAACATAAGCCCCTCCCGCAAATTTGTATCCGCAACTCTTGCATTCCCATATAGCCGTTCCAACCCTCTTTACAGCTTTTTTTCCGCACTTTTTACAGACGTATTTCTGTCTCTGAGCGGTTTCTATCTCTATTATTGCTCTTCTTACTCTTATACCATATCTCGCTCCGAATCTTCCTGCCATCTTAACCTTCTTAGTCCTCGCCATAGATCACACCTCTTTCAATAATTCTCTAATTTCCCTCGCTTTCCTAATGCTTAAATCGATGATTTCATAAAATTTTTCCTCGTTAAGCAGATAACTACCGCTCTTCTGAATCGCAACTATGTTATCCTCACTGTCTGTAGTTATCGTTATAAAGTTTCCAGATGCGTTTTCTTCATCTTTACACGGATCAACTATGATCTTATCCTCTATTATCTGTGAAGTTACAGCCACTGGCAGATCCCTTATTGGTAAGGGGAAATCGTCTCCTACTTCAAATCTCTCCGCCGGGACAGTTGTATTTAGCAGAGCAGAGATTGCAGCGAGAGCTGAAGCGTCCATAAGGTTTCCGTCATCGTCTAAGGCATGGATATCGATAAAAATTAACCAAACTTTCTCACCCTCTTCGATGCAGAGCTTATTTAAATCAACAGCCTCGCTCTCTCTTATACCTCTATCAACTACTCTCGCAAGCTCAACAGAATTCTCATCAGGCGGCCCCGGTTCGAATGTCGGAGATGCTAAGGGGACGAGTTCGGCGTTCGTTATAATTATCCCCTTATCTGGTGTATCCGGAAAAGGCTCGCCTATCTGCATCTTAATCCCGACTACAACTTGTGTATTTCCGAGCTTTACCAATGCGGAACCTTCAGCTTTCTCAATTATTCCCGTCTTTATCTCTATCGGTCTGTATTCGTCGAAAGCTCTCCCATCTATTCTCTCGCCATCTCTGAGCTTGCTTATTATGTAGTCCTTGCGTATATCTAGCATTATATCTTCACTCATTCTCATCAACCTCTTCGAAAACGTATTTCGATTTTATCGCATCCTTTTGCAAGCTGTAAATCTGCATAGCACCTTTTTTCGCAAGTTCAACTGCTTTTATCAACTCCTCTCTCGTAACCCTCCCGTCCATCTGAAGAAGTGCTATCGATTCGATTTTATCGTTCCTTATAAAGAATGCGAAAGGTATGTCAGCTTCACCATAGTTATCCTCTTCCTTCATCGGATCTAAGACCAAGCATCCATCGACCTTAGCTACAGCAACACTCGATATCATCCCCTTCATCGGAACTCCGGCATCTACAAGAGCAACGCTTGCCGCATTTAAGCATGCAGTCCTGCTTCCAGCATCAGCTTGCAAAACCTCGACAAAGACATCTATTCCACTTCTCGGAAAGAGTTCCTTCATTATAACAGCCTCTATTGCCTCTCTGCTCACCTTAGAAATTTCAACGCTCCTTCTGTCTGGGCCGGGTCTCTTTCTATCTTCGACGCTGAATGGAGCCATGTTGTATCTGTATCTTATAACTGCCTTAACCGGGTCTTGCAAATGTCTCGGATGAACCTCTCTCGGCCCATAGACTGCGGCAACGACCTTATTTTTTCCCATCTCCAAGTAGCATGAGCCGTCAGCTCTCTTTAGTATTCCAGCCTCAATCTTTATAGGCCTCAGCTCCTCAAAGCCTCTACCATCAAGCCTTTTCCCATCGACTATAAGCTTAATATCCTCCTTCTTCACCCTGTTTACTTCATCATTACCCATTCAGTTCACCTTTCCTCTTCTTAATGAACTCGGTAATTCTATCTGTCAGCCCTTCCGTGTGAGCTTCGGCTTCGATTATGTAAATAGCCTCTTCAACTATATTTACCTTCCTCCTATCACCGCTAATCCAGATAAGTCCGTTTTTACCGACGATTATTTGAACTCCAAGCTCAGTTTTGAACAATTTTATCATACTGCCCTTCTTCCCAATAACTCTCGGAACCCTTGCAGGATTTATTGCGACTATTCTGCCGAATCTGACAGCTCTGCAAATTTTATCCTTCATAGTCAGAGTAACCTTCATCTTAGGATCGATGTTGATAACCTTAGCTATTATTATGTCATCTATATCGAGAATCTCGTTAAGCTTCTTTCCCGGCTTAACTTCTGGATTCTCCGATGCTGGCAAAAAGCTCTGGTAGGGGGAATTTATATCGACAACCCATCCGTTCGCACTAACCTCTCTTATTATGCCTATGACAACGTCTCCAACCGATGGAATGTATCTTCCCCTCAACGGAATTACCCTTACAGAAGTGTCAGTTTTATCAAGCAAGCCTAAAAACTTGGAATAGACCTTGCCGTTCTCGATGTATGTCCCACTTCCGGCAACCTTCGGATTCGTCGCCAACAACTCACCCGGCAAAACTATCGTCCTCATGGCTATCGCCTCTTAAGTATCTTCGTCTGAGCTTCCCCTTTCGCAACCTTTCCGAGCAAATCCATAAGATCAGCCTGCATTCCGGATGGAATTCTGAGTATGCAAATCCAACTACCGTCTCTCTGCCACTCCTCCTTCAAAATCGTTCCGAAATTGTATAAGGCTGAGATAGCCTTTCCGGTATATTCAGGAGGAATTTTTATCGCGATATCTATCTCCTCGAATTTTATAGGCAAGATATGCTTTATAGCCTTAACAACATCCCTAACTTGAGCTTCAACAGGCTTAAATATGTCTATGTGAACTTTTGCCTCATCTATAGCCGCTTCGATTCTTGCATAGGTATGTGGAGCATTTGTTCTCGGATCTATTGAGTTCCTTCTGATGTATTCTATTATCTGCTTTTTCTTTTGCTCAAGCATCTCTCTTCTCTGCTCAGCGGTAATTTGAACGTCTCCTTCAACGATTATCCTCTTTATTATCTCCCTTAAATCCCTCGTTTTGAAAACCTTCTCCAAATCTTCTATCGAAGCTCTGCTACCCTTCTTAGCATCGTGAAATATCTCCTCCACAGCCACAAGCTTTTCGAAATCAACGTTCTTCCCCTCTTTTAAGTCTCTCGCAAGATACGGATCAACTAAGACCTCAAAAACCTCTCCACCCTTTCTCAGCCTTGCAATCACAGCTTTCTCTAAGGAAACCATGCTTATCCCTCTACTTTCCGAGCTGCTGTCTTATTATCTCATTTGCCTTCTCAACGTATCCTTTAACTTCATCCTCCTTAAGAAGCCTGAATTTCTTATCTTCGACCTTAACAACTCCAATCTCAATTCCCTCAACGTTTAACTCACTCTCAATAGCCTTTCCCATAGCGACAAGGCCGAGAAGGATAGCGTCATCGAAGCTTAGGTCATCTCTGTATTCCTTCTCAAAAAACTCCATCACAACATTCCTTCCGGCACCTATAGCGGTTGCTTTATACTCAAGCAATGCGCCGCTCGGATCGGTTTCAAATAGCTTAGGCTCTTTATCGACTCCAGCGATGAGCAAGGAGACGCCGAAAGGTCTTACGCCGCCGAATTGTGTGAATTGCTGTTTAAAATCGCAAATCTTTTTAGCAAGCTCCTTAACACTTATAGGCTCATCATAGCTTAATCTATTAATCTGAGCTTCGAGTCTCGCTCTATCGACCAAAACCCTTGCATCCGCAACTAATCCGGATGTTGCAGCACAGATATGCTCGTCTATCTTGTATATCTTCTCTATCGTATTCGCCTCAAGGAGTCTGCTTCCTATTCTTCTGTCTGCGATAACTATGACTCCATCCTTCGTCTTAATACCTATGGCTGTCGCTCCCCTCTTAACGGCTTCTCTCGCATATTCAACCTGAAAGAGCCTGCCGTCCGGGCTGAATACTGTGATTGCTCTATCATATCCCATCTGCGGAATCTGCATCTTTTAACACCTCCAAGTGTTTCCTACACCCTCTTATCGTGCCGCTCACTCCCAATGTTATGGGGAGTGCTTTGGCATCACCCACTTTATTTATTAATGTTAATGCTATTTTTAACTTATCCAAATTCCTATGGCTACACATAAGTATGCCAATATTATTTTCGAGTTGGATGAGCTTAAATATTTCACTCTCAAATTCACCAAATAGAGAGAGCATCGAATTCCAGAGTGATTTCAAAAACTCATCTCTGCTGACATTGCTTTCAGAAATTATTCTGAATGCCAGATATCTCTTTCTCTTTTTCAAAGATGGTGGA
>CAZVXC010000074.1:0-2870 GCA_964631435.1 uncultured archaeon
TCCTGATGAAGTAGATCCAGAGAGTGCAAAGGCGAGATACAACAACGGTGTTCTTGAAGTCATACTAAAGAGGAAGCATCCGAAGAAGGAATCGAAGAAGAGGATAAACATAGAGTAAACTCATTTATTTTTTAATTTTCCTTATTTTTCGTCATCAGTCTATGAAGATCCCATGGAAGAGGGTTTCAAATTGGATTTGCCTTGCATGCGGGAAATGCTGTTTAGAATACACTCCAAAGCTAACGTTCTACGAATACTTAACGATGCCGAAGAGATACACAATTGAAAAAAGCGGCAGATATTACATCAGAAAGATTGGGAGGAGATGCCCGTTCCAGATCGGTAACCTATGTGGGATTCAGTTAAGAAAGCCACTCTCATGCAAGCTCTTCCCATTTACGATACGTAGCAGAGGCAATGATGATGCTTACTTCGAATACAATAACGAAGAATTTTACGTTTACGTCGATACATTCTGTCCAAATGTAAAACTCGGCAAGCCATCTAAGGATTTTGTGAAGAAAGTTGAAGAGGCTATAAAGATTGTTAAGGGTGAGAGAAAAGATTTCAGACTTTTAACGTATCACAAAGATGCAATAAGAGGTGTTATGTAGGTCTCTATGAATGCCGCAACGAGAAGCATCGGAATTACGATCTTCACAAAACTCTTGATACTTTGAAATAGCAATCTGTTCAAATTTACATCTGCTCCTCTAATTTTTTTATAGAACGCTATTCCTAAGTTCAAACCGTAAGCACAGCTTATCAGTATAGCCGGAATTTCGAGAATTCCATGAGGTGTTAATGCTAATACAACCTTCAGAAAACCCATTTTCTTACTCATAACGCTTACTACGACACCTATAAGAAATGCGTTTGAAAGAACGAATAGCGTCGGAACAATTCCGAAGAATATTCCGAGAATCATTGCAGCGAAGGCTTTGATTGTGTTGTTTATAAAGATGAATGCAAATATCTTATAGCTTTCCCATTTTTTAATGAACTTAAAGCTTGAGAATGTTTCCTTAATCATCTTCGATGCCTGATGTTCGTATGTCAGACCGAACAGGTATCCTAAAGAGAGGAAGATCAGAAATACGGCCGTCATTACTAATATACTCTTCCTCATCCTTACACCCCAAACGTCAGTCTTAACCCATTTCTCAAACCGGGTGCAAAGCCGAGGGTGAACAGCACAAACTTAATGAATCTTATAAGCTTTATATCCTCTTTGCTCGAATCGAGGATGTAGAGTATAAAAATCGTAACTCCAGCTTTAATAAGCGGCATTATCCATGGGCCGGTAAAAGAGATAAGGAATCTCGGAAGAACGTGTAATTCCCAGTATCCTAGGAATTGCATTCCGATGAAGCTTGTGGAGCCGTCTATAAGCTGAGCAAACAGGACGGCTTTGCTGAAGTTATCAGCTCTTAGATATGCTGAGAAGATGTTGTAAGGGATTAAGATTGACAGAGAGATCAGTAGTGCGAGAGGGAACACCCACCAATTTCTGATTTCTAAGTTAAGGAACAGGTAGGACAGCATGGATACTGCTAAGAGGATTCCGATGTATCTGTAGTATCTGTAATTCGTTTTGAGAGCTGTAAGGAGGGATGCGAACGTTATTAAAAAAACTATAATGTAGATAAAGGGGGACATTAGCATATACGATACCGGCGGCTTAACGAATCCGGCATCCTCTACGATTCGCAGAGATGAGCCGAAGAGGATATAAGGGAAGGTGTCGATTGCGAAGCTGAGATCGAAAGCAATCTTTTTTGAGAGATACCTATATATAAAATAGACTGCAATTACGAGAATTATTGCGAATGTTAACGTGTTCACGATGTTGTATCCCTGCTTGTAAACGATAGAGTCGATGAAGTATCTTTTTACAAATTGATTTAAATCCACTCTGCTAATAAGACCGGAATGCTATTTAAATTTACCGAAATTTCCTACCGAAAGATTAAAATTCGGGAGATTCAAAATACTTACAAAAGTATGAGGAGGTTATAGAAGAAAATGGATCTGGGGATATGTCCTGTTTGTGGGTTACCAAAAGACCTCTGCGTTTGCGAGGAAGTTGCAAAGGAACAGCAGCAAATACTGATAAAGGTTGTAAGGAGGAGATACGGAAAGGAGGTTACAGTGATCGAAGGAATCGATAAGAGTGAGATAAACTTGGAGGAGCTTGCTAAATACCTTAAATCGAAGCTTGCATGCGGAGGAACCGTGAAGAATAATGTTATAGAGCTTCAGGGGAATCATGTTGCGAGGGTGAAAGATTTACTCGTTAGGAAGGGTTTTAATCCCGATAGAATCAAAACCTGAATAATATTTTCCATATCACCTCTTTTATATTTATCCCGTAATGCGTGGATAGATACCATATCCCTACGAAAGTCCCTATCATGCTTCCCACATTTGTCAATGCCGCAACAAGTAAGACTCTGAAGGCTCTGTTTCTGTAAAGCTCCCTTAGGCTCTCAGAGCTTAACATCTCTTCAAAATCGCTCTGCTTGGGTTTTCTTATCATGAATTCTACAAGCCCGGAAAACCATCCCGCAGCAAGTAGAGGGGAGAGGGAAGTAAGCCATGCTACGCAGAAAGCTGTTAAGATTGAGAGTATATGCCCACCAGCTATGGCTGCGAAGATCGATGACGGAATTCCGTTTACGAGAAACCAGAACAAAAATGCTGAAAGGAATTCGGATGTTCCGAGTGTTATAAGGATTGAAAGCAGCATGAAAATTGTGAAAGACGTTAAAACGAATCCTAAAATCTTTAGCACACTAATTTTTCGTTCCTTAACCTCTATCAGCCTTTCCACATCCGGTATGCTCTCCGGATTTTGCAAATACTTAGTT
>CAZVXC010000074.1:2880-6241 GCA_964631435.1 uncultured archaeon
AACCTCAGCAGCTTTCGGAGAAATCCTTCTGAATTCATCTATAAGATAATCCATAGCGTTTTTTTCAAGAACATCATCCAAATCTATGTCCTCCTTTCCGAAAATCAGATGATATATGAGCTTCAATTTCTCCTTGATCGATATTCTGTTCCATAACCTCTTCATCGTTATCGCAATGTCCCTATCTATAAGCAAAACATCCGCTCCGATTTCCTTTGCTTTCTCAATTGCCCTCAGCATCTCTTCTCCGGGATTTACGCCGGTCTCTTTACCTATCTTCCTCTGGAGATTTGAAAGAATTATCTGGAATATGAAGAGGAAGAGGTTTCCTTTTCTTATCACCTCAAGCAGATCAACATCCTGCTTTTTTCCAGTTAATGCTTCAAATCTCTTTAAATCAAGCTCCACAGCAACAGCATCTGGCATCTCTTCCTCAATAATCTTTTCAACCTCTTCAACGCTCTTTTTTGAAACATGAGCCGTTCCGACGATAACTATGTTATTCAAGCCCAAGCACCTCCTGAATCTGCATTATTCTGACTAAATCCGTCTTAGATACTATCCCGACGAGTTTTCCGTCCTTTACAACAGGTATTCTGCCGAGCCCCATCTCATTAACGATTTTGAAAGCTTTTACAGCAGAATCTTCTGGAGAGAGCGTTACGACGTTTTTCGACATTAAATCCCCAATTTTCATACTCATATCTTTCCCAACTACGTCATGCAGAGTTATTATTCCGACAAGCTTGTTTTCCTCATCAACAACGGGATAGCCGAGATGCTTGTTTTTGAACGCAAATCTCAAGAATTCTTCTACGCTCATATCTGGTCTGACAGTCTTTACGTCTCTGCTCATTATATCTCCCACGCTTAACCTCTCAAACACACTCTCGGCCCTCGAAACCTTTTCTTCTTCTGCCGCACCGAGATAGATGAAGATTGCTATGAAGGTCAGCCAGATGCTGTAAAACAATCCGAAGACTGCCAACATTATTGCAAGGAACTTCCCGGTTTCTCCGCAAATTTTTGTAGCCTTCCTAAATCCGACTTTCTCAGTCAAATAACCTCTAAAAACCCTGCCTCCGTCGAGAGGGAATGCAGGGAATAGATTGAAGAGGCCTATAGCGAGATTTATCCTGAAAAAGACATCCGAGAATTCCTTAACGATTGGAATGGATGTGAGAGATATTATATAGAATGCGAAAGCTATTATCAGGCTTATAACAGGTCCTATTAATGCAACTCTCAATTCTTCCTTCCCCTTAGGCTGGGATTCGAGAACGGACAATCCGCCGAATATGAACAGGATTATCTCCTTGACCTTAACTCCGTATCTCATGCTTAGAAGGGAGTGTCCGAGTTCATGCAAAAAGACGGCAACGAATAGGGAGATTGATGCGAGAATAGAAAGAGCCAAAGAATATTTTACATCCTTAAATCCGTATGGCTGAGGTGTAACGTAGAATACGTATGCGAACAGAATTATGACGAGGATAAGAGTGAAATGAATTCTCACATCTATTCCTTTAACGCTAAAAATCTTTATCGAAGCCATACGAATCCGAACCTCTTCCCAATTTCAAACCAAGCCCAAGCCCAGACTATGCACTCAAAAGCTCTGATTAAATCGTTCTTTTCGAGAAAGAATCTCGCATCGGATACGTAAGCATTTATATTCTCGACGAAATCTCTTTCTCCATCGAAGTCAAGCTTGTCCAATCTGTCAAGCCATTTAATCGTCTCAGCTTTAAGCTCTTCCTCAACGCTCATACTTCTTCACCTTAAGCTTCAAACCTTCTCTTCCTATAACTATAACCTCATCTCCTTTATTTAATTCATCCTCACTCTCTATCCTCCAAAGCTCCCCGTGAATTTTTGCGAAGCCCTTTCCGTTAGAGAATTCGACAACCTCACCTCTCTCACCTATCAGAGCTTCACTTCCAACTCTCTTCCTAATTTTCCTGAGCTGAACAACCTTAGCTATTGCGTAAGTCATAACGATCCCCATCCCGGCAGCTATGCCACCAACGAGCATGGGAAAGCTCTTATAATACCCCTTGGGCATCAAAGGCTCGTTAAACAGCATTATCGCTCCGAGAACTATGCATATTATCGATGCCGCACCGAGAACGCCGTATGTCGGCGTAAGCATTTCAGCGACTAAGAAGATTATGCCGAGAAGAATCAGAATCGCTCCGATGTAATTTACGTTTATAGCACCTAATCCGAAGAGGGCTAAGATTATGCATATGGCTCCGAAAATTTCCGCTCCTAAACCGGGAGAAGTTAAGCCGAAGACCAAGCAGTATATTCCTATTATCAACAGTATTGATGCGAGTTCTGGAGATGAAAGGAGTTCGAATAGTTTCGCTTTCAGCGGCTTTTTCACGTAGTAAATATCCTCATTCTTAGTATTCAGCTTTACAATACCAGCTGAAGTTTCAACTTTCATCCCATCTATCTTTTTAAGCAACTCCTCTTTTGAGTCTGCAAGGACGTCTATGATTTTGTATTTATACGCCTCTCTCGCAGAAACGCTGTATGCTTCCGTTACAAACTTTTCAATTGCCGTAACGTTTCTATGCCTTTTCTCAGCTATAGCTTTTGCGTAACTTGCGAGATACTTCACAGCTTTCTCTTCCACTCTCGGTTCTCCGACGCCGATTGTTATAGGCGTAGCAGCACCTATCGATGTCCCGTTAGCCATCGCAGCTATGTTTGCTGAGATGACTATGAGCGATCCTGCAGATGCAGAGAAAGCACCGGGAGGGACGTAAGCTATTACCGGAATTTTACTTTCGAGAATTTCGGATATTATCTTTTCAGTCGATGAAACCAAACCTCCGGGAGTGTTGACCACAATTAAGATAGCATCAGCACCTCTCAACTCTGCAATTTTGAATGCGTTATCAACAGTTATATACGTCCCTTCGTTAATAGTCCCCTCTATTTTGACTTCAACTATCTCAGCAGACGCTATTGAAATCAAGAATGTGAGAAATAAGATTAGTAAGATGATCCTCCTCATTGATTAACATAACGTTGATAGAATATTTAAAGAATCCGCAAGTTCAATAGATTTCTCAATCTTCAAGTGATACACCCCTGAATTTAGGTAGACAATCAAAAGCTTTGAGAACTAAAACAAAACTAAAAATCTGCTATTGCCTAATACAGAGATAAAAGTGCCCCGGCCGGGAATCGAACCCGGGTCCGGGAGTCCGCAGCCCCCGAGGATATCCGCTACCCTACCGGGGCGATCGATTCTCTTAGAATGTCTAAGGATAAATACATTATGTTCTAAGGATGGAACGAAATGTAGAGAGCGAAAATTATCTCGATGATGACGAGTATTTTTAAA
>CAZVXC010000075.1:0-4156 GCA_964631435.1 uncultured archaeon
GGGTCACGGGATCGAGAGTCCCGTATGATTGGCCGGGCTACACCACCGGAGCTTATGAAAGCTGAAGGCAAACAGTTTATAACATTTTTGGCTCCGCAAAAATTATTAAAAATGTCGTATTCGGCAATACGAGATGAGAGGAGAAATTTCGGTATTAATTTCAGCAATTCTGATGGGGACATTACCATACTTTATCAAATCTTTGCTTCTTTCACCGATAGATGCGACGTTCTACAGATTGTCAATAGGCCTCGCTTTTCTATCTGTTTTCATGCTCATATTCAACCAGAAACCGAAGTTTTGTATGGAATTGATAGTTCTCGGAATTCTGAATACTATCGTAATACTGTCATATATAACAGCGATAACATATCTCAGCGCAGCAACAGCAGCACTTCTGCTTTACATGGCTCCGATATACGTTTTGATATATGCAATCCTGAAGGGTAGCTTTTCGAAAAGAATAGCTATTTCGCTCTCAATCGGGATATTCGGTTTGTATCTCCTTCTATCTCCCGAAAGCGAGATAAATATTGGTATATTGGCTGGCTTAATATCAGGAATAACTTACGCTATCTTTTTCATCCTATTGAATAAGCTCGGAAAAGAGTTTACAGCAATTCAAATCACGTTCTCAAACCTCTTAATCGGAACTCTAATGTTACTGCCCTTCTTTAAGGTTGAGCAACCGAACTTTCTATTCATACTCGGACTCGGAATAATTCCGACAGCGATACCTTTCATATTGCTGAGTTACGGAATGGGTAGAGTTAGAGTTGAAAAAGGGCCGATAATAGCTCTGGCAGAACCTGTAACTGCTGGAATGGTCGGTTTTCTTGCATTTAATGAGATTTTAAGCTCGATTCAGATTGTAGGTGCCATCATGATTCTGATAGCGATAATTCTGTCTCTGATCTGGAGTGAATATTAGATTAGACACACTATCGTTAACAGCATTAAAAAATGTAATCCAACAGCTAAAAAACTTTATATATCATCTCGTCCAATCATTTATGCCCGGAGAACCCGGCGGGACTGAGAAGCATGAGGTCTCGCGGCTAAACGGGCTTACAAGTCTTCCATCAAATGCTTTTTCCTTTCTTTAGCAGTATATCCCGTCAGTTCATCCAAGAATCTGTTATACGTCTTTATTGTTTCCAATGCTGTTCTGTCATCTACGTTCGCATTTGTTCTGCTTTCAACAATCAGCTTTCTGTTCACAATTTTCAATCTCATTTCCTCAATAGCTTTATAGCTAACAACGTATTCATCCCCCTCTTTCTTAAATTCACCGAAGAATTTCCTAAGTAATTCCTCAAGTCTCTCCTCAGATGCCTTAAAACCCCTTTTGAACTTATACTCCCGCATATTGGCATTGAGGACGAAAAAATATAAAATGGTTTGTAAATCTTCACTTATGGAAGAAACGAAAATTTTTGTTGAGAAACTTGACGTAAAAAAACCCGTAATAATCGCGAGCTTCCCAGGAATAGGACTTGTGGGAACGATAGCGACTGGACACTTCATCTTAGAGCTAAGCCTCGAACCCATAGGCGTTATAGAATCGAAGATGCTGCCGCCCATAGCTACGCTTTACGAGGGAATAATACAGCCGCCTATAAGAATTTATCAGTGCATCGAAAAGAACTTCACATTAATCCATTCCGATGTCCCCATTCATCCCGGAATTGCGTATGATCTGAGCAATGCGATAATAGATTGGGCTGTATCTATTGAAGCAAGCAGGATAATTTCCATAGCGGGATTAACGACGTTCGAAGACAAAAAGAGGGTTTTCGGTGCGGCAACATCTAAGGAAATATTGGATGAGATTAAAGAGTTTGTTGAGGTGTTTAAGACTGGAACTATAAGCGGAATAGCGGGGAGTTTGATGAACGAATGCTTTGCAAGGAAATTCCCGGCATTCGCTTTACTTGGCGAGACCGCAGGCTTTAACCCCGATCCGAGAGCAGCTGCAGAAGTTATAAATGTCCTGAATAGAATGTATGACTGGAACATCTCGGTTGAGAAATTGATAAAAGAAGCTGAGATGATAGAGGCACAGATGCAGAAGCTTGCTGAGCAGACAAAAATGCAGGAAACTCCGAAGGAATACCATCCAATGTATGGGTGATAGAATGAGATGCTACGTTATCTCTGGAATATCGAGAAATGTTATAGAGGATATCTTGAGGGGTAATTTAAGAACTCTTGAGCTAAGAAACGTTACGAATGTCGCAACCGCATTGAACGCTGAAATTGGCGAATGCGTGTTCATAACGAATGCGAAAAATGTGGATATAGATAGAGGAGTTACTGGGATAATAGCTGAAGTCGTCGGGAAAGAGCTGATCTCTCATTCAACAATTTTCGCAAGGAGTGATTACGTTGAGGAATGCGAGATGACAGTAGTCAGATTGAGGGTGAAACCGAAATCTCTGGGAAGGATAACCAATATCTACAGAGGAAGTTTGCTCGAACCAATGGAAGCTGAAGTTATAAGGATCGATTACTTCTCTGCAAGATAACTTCGCCTTAATTTTTCGAGGAACAACGGGAGTTCAACTGCACATTCAGGACCGACTATGACTTCGCATCCGACCTCATCCTCTATCTCTTTTTTAAGCTTAGACGCAAATCCGGGTATTATTATCCTTTCAGGCTTAGTGTTGTTTTTCAAAAGAACCTCTTTAACCTTGTAACCTCTGAATTTCTCAAGGAGAACAGCCATATCAACTGTGTATCCGTCCGTATCTATCGATACGATCTTTGCAGAAATCTTAGCGTAATCAAGGATCGCTCCCAAGAGCATGTGGGTGTATATACTGTTTCCCGTAACCAAAAACGGCTTCTCAGACGAATCTCCGATCTCTATAACGCCTACGGTAGATGGGACTGGAAGCTCAGGAATCGGAACTTTCGGAAGGATTTCCTCTGCTCTCTCAACAAGCTCGAAAAACTTCTGGCATCTGCTATCTTCTCTCAGCTCTTCGTATCTCCTCAGATTTATTCTGTCGAGATAGATGTCTGCTGATGCCATATGGAGTGATTAAGATGTTGCTTTAAAAAATTATCCGAGAGTAAATCTTAATATCCTTTCAGTAGATTTCCCGACGTGATCGAGGAGTATGAATTCGGGAGGATAGTTGTGAACAAAAGGGAATACACGAGTGATGTTATCATTCATAAGGACGGTGTTGAGGTGGGATGGTGGAGGAAAGAGGGGCATAGTGTTTGCTTAGAAGATATAAAAAGAATTCTCGACTTAAAGCCCGAAGTCGTAATATTCGGCACGGGAGCTTACGGAAGGATGAGGGTGAAAGATGAAGTAAAGAGGTATCTGAAAGAGAAGGGCATAGATTTCTTTGAACTCAGAACGGATGAGGCTGTAAGGCTTTTTAAAAGCTTGATTGATCAGAATAAAAGGGTCGTTCTGGCGGCTCATTTAACATGCTAAGATATATCTTCAATGCAAGTGAAGTTAGATCGGTGAGGGTGATTAAAGTAGATAAGGATAAGCCGGATGAAGCTAAGATAAGGATAGCTGCGGAAGTGATAAAGAGAGGAGGCTTAGTTGCTTTCCCGACGGAGACTGTCTATGGACTCGGAGCAGATGCTTTGAATGAAAATGCTGTGAGGAGAATCTTCGAAGTTAAAGATAGACCTCCAGACAATCCGCTAATAGTCCATGTATCGTGCATAGACGATATTTACAGAATTGCGAAGCCGAACAGAATTGCGAGAAAATTGATAGATGAATTCTTTCCAGGCCCTCTGACGCTTATAATGGAAAAGAAAGAGATCGTTCCAGATATAACGACGGCAAATCTTAAAACCGTTGCGATCAGAATGCCCGATCACAAAATCGCTCTGAAATTGATAGAGCTGAGCGAAACTCCTGTTGCTGCCCCGTCTGCGAATAAAAGCGGAAAGCCAAGTCCGACAAAAGCTGAGCACGTTATAGAAGATTTCGGGAATGAGATTGATTGCATAATCGATGGCGGAGAAACGAACATCGGAATAGAATCGACCGTCGTGGATACAACGAAGTATCCCATAGAGATTCTCAGACTCGGAGCCGTAACGAAGGAGATGCTTGAGGAATTTTTTGATGTCAGAGTTGTAAGCGAAGCCGAAATAGCTGTGATGAGATACA
>CAZVXC010000075.1:4166-6158 GCA_964631435.1 uncultured archaeon
ACAGGCATTACTCCCCGAATGCGGAGATGATCGTTGTCGTTGGAAACAAAAAGAGAGAAAAGATTTTGGAGCTTGCAGAGAATTTTTCGAAGAGAGGAAAGAAAGTTGGGATAGCTGCGATGAATTCGAAAGATTTCTCAGGCTATACAACATTTGATCTCGGAGGTAGCTATGAAGATTATGCGAAGAACATTTTCAAAGCATTAAGAGAGCTTGACAGAATTTGCGATGTGATAATCGTGGAAGGAGTTGATGAGAAGGAGATAGGCGAAGCTATAATGAGCAGGCTTAAGAAAGCTGGAAAAGTTTATTTCTCAGATTAGCTTCGCTAAGATGTAGCAAGCAGCGAAAGATAATGTCGGAGCCGTAACCCATCCTACAACTATCCTCTTTATGAGGCTCGATTCAACTGTTCTAACACCCTTGAGTAATCCCACGCCTGAGACAGCTCCAACAATGCAGTAAGTCGTCGAAACGGGCATCCCGAATGTTGTGAAAATTAAAACACTTAACCCGGCTCCGAACTGGGCTGAGAAACCGGAGAAGATGTCCAATGCCGTTATCCTCTTCCCTATTGTTTCTATAACACGGTGGCTTAGGGAGTATGCTCCGAAAAAGAGCGAAAGAGTTCCGATTATCGAAGCTTGAATCGGAGTTATTAAGCCGTAATAAACGATTGCACCGATTGCTGTTGCAAGCTCATTTGCTCCGGTGTTGTAAGCTATTAACAAAGCACTAAGGATTAGAAGGAAGGAGAAAATCCTTTGAGCGACGAAAACGGAATATCTTTCGAGAATTTTCTCAAGAATCATATATATCGCAACAGCTAAGAATAATGCTGAGATCGGCGATATAAGCCAAGAGATTACTATCTTTGAGAGCGTTGCGAGATTAACTGCTAAGCCGAGAGCTGAGGCTGAGCCTGTTAAGCTACCGATTATGACTTGGTGGCTCGATAAAGGATATTTACGCCAGTTAGATAGGACTATTATCGCTGACGCAACTGCCAAGGATATGCTAAGAGATTCCTCGCTTAAGCCCACGAGGTCTTTTCCAACGGTTTTCATGACTAAGTTTCCCTGAATCGTTATGCCTAAAAAGACGAATATTAAAACCAGAATTATGGCGAGTTTAAATTTAATTAACCCGCATCCGATGCTAATTCCGAATGAATTTGGAGTATCATTAGAGCCTATGCTAAATGCGATGAGTATGCATGCCAGAATTATGGCAAATTCAATCATTTCAGGCTCACATTTATTATCTGAAGTATGTCTGCGGCATCTTCAATGTAGTCGGTAACTGTTACGAGATGCCTTAGGAAGTTGTAAAACGTAACGCCCTCCCAGAAATCTGAAACTGCAATCCCTTTCATTTTTTTGTGGATTTTGTGCTTTAAATCATCCACCGTCCTTTCGTAAACTCTGATTTTTACAGTTGCCTCGCTTAAATCCTGACCGGAAACGAGAAGCTTATAAGTCTCAAGCAATCTTTTGCTTGCCTTCTTATTAAGCTCGGCAATCTTTAAGATGTCCTCTTTGACGAAATCGATCAGCTCTTTTCTACTTAGATATAGATACTCATATACTGTGTCCTCAACCTCATCTATCGCCTCATCAACGGTTTCCGCAAATCTGTATATGTTCGCTCTCAGATATGGTAAAAAAGCACCTTCGTAAATTTTTAAGGCAATCTCTCTTCTTATCCTATCCCCTTCATCTTCGAGATCGCAAACCTTGCTCATAGTCAGATCGTCCTTTTTTTCAACGCCAAGTTCGAAAGTCTCGCATGCCGTATATAAGACATCTAAGTGTTCGCCAATTAACTCAAGGACTTCTTTTTCAAGTCTTCCTCCGAAAAATAACTTAAACGGCATTTCTCACTCCTCCTTAGAGGTTAAGATTACGATCGTTGAGTATTTATAAATTTCTAATTTCTTTATTTATTAACTCCACACTTACTTTACCTATTTTAAAACAGACACAATGAAGA
>CAZVXC010000076.1:0-6020 GCA_964631435.1 uncultured archaeon
CAAGCTCGATCTGATATCTTTCAAGTTCGTTCATATCAATCCCAGAAACTCTAATGCTTCTATAACGCCCTCTCCATCAGGCTTCGTCGTAACAATATCCGCAACTTTCTTAAGTTTTATGTCCGCATTTGCAACAGCTATTCCTATTCCAGCCGTTTCAATCAGATCTATGTCATTCTCAGAATCCCCTATGGCTGCGAATTTCTCGATCTCAATACCTATTTTCTCAGCTATAAACTTCAGAGCCTTTCCTTTTCCGACATTCTCATCAACTATGTGATAGGCAAATCCGGAATCTATTATTCTAACGCCCATGCCGTCTATGAGTTTCAGAGCATCATCGATCTTGAATGTTCTCCTTAAGCATAGCTCAGATTTCCTGTATTCCTCATCGAGCAGAATTATTTCGTAATGTTTCTTCAACACATCAAGAGCCTTATAGCATTTCTCTTTATTTCCGAGAACAATGTCTTCTCCGTCGTATTTGAATCTCACGACACCTCCGTTCTCGGCTATAACAATATCTGAAACACCTATCAGCTTAGCCGCAGTTCTTGCAAAGCACGGAATGTTGCCTGTTGCTAAGACAACCGGGATTTTAAGCTTTCTCAAAGCATTTACGGCATCGCAATTCAGCCTTCTTTTGTTATCAGTCAGCGTCCCGTCAAGGTCTATCGCTATCGCTTCAATTTCCATGAAGTTCGAACATCGCTCAGAAATTTTAATTTTCCCATAACATAGTGATTACAGATGGCGAAAAGATATGACGATGATGAAATTCTATCAACACTCCATCCGATTGTAGCGGAATGGTTTCTCTTAAACTTCTCATCCTTCACCCCTCCGCAGAGGTTTGCAATCGTAGAGGCTTACAAGGGAAACAACATCCTTATCACATCCCCCACCGGGAGTGGAAAAACCCTTGCAGCTTTTCTTACAGCAATAAGCATGCTCGTTGATCTCGCAGAAAAAGGAGAGCTTGAGGATAAGGTTTACGTCGTTTACGTTTCACCACTCAGAGCGTTAAACAACGATATCAAGAAGAACCTTCAGGAACCACTCGAATGCATATACAAGATTGCTGAAAAGAAAGGCATTAAGTTGCAGCAGATCAGAATCGGAGTAAGGACTGGAGATACGGATGCATCCGAAAGGCAGAGACAGGTTAAAAAGCCTCCGCATATACTCATAACAACTCCGGAAAGCCTTGCGATAATTCTATGCTCTCCGAAGTTCTCGAAATACCTGAGGAATGTCAGGTATCTAATAGTGGATGAAGTTCATGCCCTCGCAGAGAACAAGCGGGGAAGTCATCTGACCCTAAGCATGGAGAGACTCGAAAGAATTCAGGAAGGAAAGATGGTTAGGATAGGTCTTTCCGCAACGATAGCTCCGCTCGATGAGGTTGCGAGGTTTCTCGTAGGAGACAGGGAATGCGTTATAGCGGATGTTACGTTCGAGAAGAAAATGGACATAAAAGTTGTTTCTCCAATCGATGACTTCTTTGCACTCTCTGCGGAAGAGATAAGCGATAGACTTTATAACAAGCTTGCTGAGATGGTTAGAGAAGCGAGAACTGCATTAATCTTCACGAATACGAGAAGTGCAACTGAGAGAGTTGTTTTCCATCTTAAAAAAAGACTTGGTGAGAATTTCGCCATAAGGGCACATCATTCATCTTTATCAAAAGACGTGAGGCTGGAGGTTGAGGAGGAGCTTAAAAGGGGAAAGCTTAGATGTGTTGTTTCTTCAACGAGCCTCGAACTCGGAATAGATATCGGTTACATAGACTTAGTAATCCTTCTCGGCTCACCGAAGAGCATAAATCGTGCATTGCAGCGAATAGGACGGAGCGGGCATAAGTTGCACGATGTAAGCGTTGGCAGGATAGTTGTTGTTGATCACGATGATCTCGTAGAATGCACAGTTCTTTCGAAAGAAGCTATGGAAAGAAGGCTCGATAGAGTGAGGATACCTAAGAAACCTCTCGATGTTCTCTGCCAGCACATCGTTGGAATGGCTATTGAAAAGAAATGGAGGGTTGATGAGGCGTTATCTCTGATAAGAAAAGCTTATCCCTACAGAGAGCTTACGAAAGAGGAGTTCATCTCATTACTCAGATACCTGAGCGGGAGCTATGCAGAGCTTGAGAAAAAGAAGGTTTACGGGAAGATATGGTTTGACGAGAAAGAAGGCGTTTTTGGCAGGAGAGGAAAGACAATAAGACCGATCTATTATCTGAATGTGGGAACAATTCCCGATGAGGTTGCAATAAGCGTTATAACTAAGGATGGAAAGCTTGTAGGGAAGGTTGAGGAGGAATTTGCTGAGAGGTTGATTAGAGGAGACATTTTCGTTCTCGCAGGAAGAACGTTCAGATTTCTGAAATCTAAGGGGATGAGCATAGTTGTCGAAGAGGTTAAAGGTGAGAAACCGACAGTTCCGAGCTGGTTTTCCGAGCAGTTGCCACTCAGCTACGATCTCGCTTTAAGAATTCAAGCGTTCAGAGGAGTTGTTGAGAAGTTAATCAAAGAGGATAGATGCGTGGAGTATCTGAGAAAGAATTACGGGATTGATGAGAATGCTGCGAAGGCTATAGAAAGCTATTTCAGAGATCAGATGCTGTTCAGCATAATTCCGACTGAGAAGAGGGTAGTTATTGAGAAATTCAAATCGGATGGTAAGTATTGTTACGTCTTCCACACTCTTATCGGCAGGAGAGCTAACAGTGCTTTGTCGAGGGTTTTTGCTTACAGAATCGGGAAAATGAAGGGATGCAACGTTCAGATGGCTATTAACGATAACGGGTTCATGATAATATCTCCGAAGGAAATCTCGGATGATGCATTAAGGGGACTTTTCAAAACGGAAAACTTCAGAGAGGAGCTAATAGAAAGCTTAGAAAAAACAGAAATTCTCAGAAGAAGATTCAGGCACGTAGCTGTGAGATCGATGATGGTTCTGCGAAATTATCTCGGAAGAGAGAAGAGCGTTTGGAGACAGCAGATGAATGCTGATACCTTGCTTAGAATAGTGAAGAAAAAATTCGGGAAGGAATTTCCGGTTCTAAAAGAAACCTATCGGGAGATAATAGAGGATTCGATGGAGATTGATAATGCTATAGATTTCCTTTCTAAGCCTCATGAGATCGTGATAGTTGAAATCCCGCATCCAAGCCCGTTCTCTCTGAACATATACGTGCTTGGGGAAGAAGATGTTGTGCTCATGGAAGACAGAAGGAGGGTAATAAGGGCTTTGCATGAGAAGATACAGAGAGCAACGAATATATTGTTATCGGCAGATAGTGATATGTGCTGATAGATGACATTATGCTGACGCCTGAGAAGGCGGCTATCATAGGCGAGATTGCAGTAATATCTGACCTACATCTCGGTATAGAGAATTATCTGCAGAAGAAAGGCTTCGCTTTGCCGAGAGTTCAGATAAAAGATATTGTAAGGGATGTTAAAAGGATAATAAAGAAATACGGGGTTAAGAAGCTTGTAATAGCCGGAGATTTCAAACATGAGTTCGGGAAAATGCCTTACGATGACATCGAAGATTTCCTCTCAAGCCTTTCTGAAATTGATGTGATCGTCGTCAAAGGAAACCACGACGCATCCCTCAGCAGTCTTTCGAAGAGGATTAAGCTTGTGGATAGCTTTGAAATTGATGGCTGCTTAGTTTTACACGGACACAGAAAGGTTGAGTTGAAAGGTAAAGCTATCATCGGACACGAACATCCGGTTGTGAGAATCAGATACAGAGGTGCGATCTATACATTTCCCTGCTATTTGCGTTATAAAAGTAATGCTGATATAATCGTCTTGCCTGCGTTTTCGCCCTTAGTTTCCGGTAGCGATGTTCTATCTCTGGATTCCTTCCTATCTCCTATGCTTCCGAATGTCGATGATGTTGAGGTTTATGCGATAGAAGATGATGTCTTCTATCTCGGCAAGGTAAAAGATTTGAAGAATATCTTAGCGAATCGATCATTCTCTCTTGAATAGCTCATCAATTAGATAAGTTACGCTCTCTTCCTTTCTTAGCTCCTCAAGAACCTCCTCTATCCTTTTCGCCTGAGTCTCAAGCATGTTGAAAATCATCTCATAATCACCGATTTCATCTCTGATTTCGAGAAAGCCTTTTATTGCTGCAAGAGGATTTCTGAGCTTATCTGCAAGAAACTCAAAATGCTTAAGGTTTCTCCTTATCTGGATAAGAGCAAGCTCCCTCTCGACTTCAGCATCGATCTGCCTTAAAGCGATGCTAATGTTTCTAACTATTTCCTCGACCAAATTAACCTCTTCGTTCTCAAAAGCTCTGTTCGTTACGATTATAAGCCTTCCGTATTCTTTCTCGCTGTATTTCAGAGGAAAAGAAAGGAAGCTCAGCTTTCCGAATTTTTCAAAGAGTGTGCATCCGGGACATCGCTTCTCGCATTCAAGCATACCTTTACCCGCCATAAGGGATTTCACATTTTTACAATCCTTGAGAAAATCTTTCGGAAGCGAAATCTCGGATGCGGTTATATTCGTTTCGTTCGTTACGACTGAAACCACTTTGTATCCGCCGTATTTTAGGAGTGTCTGGCAGACGTATTTTAACAACTTTTCAGATTCCGGTTTCTGAATTATAAGCTGATAAATCTCGCTCGATGCACCGAGTAGGTTGTTGATAATTCTCTGCCTCTCTTCAATTCTCTTCCTCTCTGTTATGTCTATGAAACAGCCCAATATCAGATAATCCTCACCTATCAACACCCTCGCAGTCCTGTTTTCAACCCATTTAGTATCGCCATCTTTCGTTACTATCTTAACTTCATACTTCTCCGGAACTTCCTCGCCTTTAATCTTCTTGGAAAACCATTTTTTTACGATTCCTCTAAACTCCGGATGAACTACTTCGAATGGGTCTATGCTTAGCAACTCATCTTTCGTATAGCCCGTTATTCTTTCTGCATTCGAATTAACGTAAATGATCTTCCCATCTTTGATGAGATAAACACCCATAGGTGCTTTCTCAGTTAAGGTGTAGAACAGCTCTAAGCTGTCTTTAAGCATTTTCTCAAGCCTTTCCCTCTTAGTTATATCCCTGAGTATCCCTTCAGCACCTACAACCTTCCCTCTATCGAATATTGGCCAGAGCGTAACTTCCATCACATACACGTTACCGTTTTTCGCTATCGCTTTAGCCTTGTATCTCACCCTTTCTCCTTGCATAACCTTCTTAAAGTTCTCTCTGACGAAATCAAGCTCATTTGGGTCTGTGAAAGGTCTCGCATTAAGACCTATAAGCTCCTCTTTGCTGCAACCGAGCATCTCAGCGTATCTCGGATTAACATCAACAAACCTTCCCCTTTCATCGAGTATGAAAAACATATCTTCCGCATTCTCATAAAACCTCTGATACATTTCGAGCTTTCTCTTCGCATCTATCTCTTCCGTAACATCGATTAACGTTCCAACAATTGCAGCTTTACCTTTGTAATCTATTCTCGTCCCGTAAACTTCCACTATCCTGACATCTCCGCTTTTCCTTAACACTCTAAGCTTATATCTTACAGAATCTGTTTCGCCTCTTATTCTCGCCTCAATATTCCTCTTTACAATTTTTCTATCTTCGGGATGAACGAGATCATAGACGGGTTTTCCTATAAGCTCTTCACGATCGTAGCCGAAAATTTCTGCAAACTTGGGATTGACGTAGATCAACCTATGATCTTGGATCATGTAGATGCCGACGAGTGAGAATTCTGCGAGCTTTCTGAACTTCTCTTCGTTCTCTCTGATCTCATCTCTCAGTTTGACCTCATCCGTTATATCCCCTATAACAGCTACCGCATATCTCTCATTTTCCTTTTCGAAAGCTGATACGGAAAGCTCAATTGGAATTATCTTTCCATCTTTCCTTTTCCCTTTTAATTCGAGAGTTTTTCCGATTAATTTTCCTTCTCCGCTCTCTTTAAATCTTTTGAATCCCTTGACCTTTGGTTCGATATACTCATCTGGAACTATAAG
>CAZVXC010000077.1:0-5982 GCA_964631435.1 uncultured archaeon
GATTTTTAACCAGATTAACCGCTCTTTAAACCATTCTGGGAGTTTATGCTTATATACGAGAAATCCGTTTTCAGCGAGATAAGAGCATGAAAATAGAGAGCAGACTTCATCCCCGTTTTAAGTGCCCAAAATGCGGTGTGCAAAGATTAAAAGTTAAAAAACTCGCGATGACTGAAGCAAACTTCTTCTGTAGATAGTCTAGCAAAGAAACAAATACTACCTTGTAACATGCCTCAATCGCGGATATACTGAGATCCATGATGCAGAAACCTTATAAAGAAAGACTGCTGGAAGATCTCTTGATTTGATTCTACAGTTAACAGCCGAACATCTAACTTATCAACTCAGTCTATTTATTGGTAATGACTTTAACATCATTTTTAGAATGTGTTTACGTATCAGAACCTTCGTTCTGATCAAAAACGAGTTAACCTCCTGATTTATATGTTTGTGATTTAGCTTATTTTTATCATTGAAAGCTGTGGAAGGGGTAATGCCAATTCCAAAAAAACTATGAGCACGTATGGGTAAGTTTCAACACTCAGAATCTGCGCCAGCACTATGCTGGCTAAAATTACGGCACCGACAGCTTCGCCTATGATACTTGCTGTTATAGGGATAACAACGTAGTTAAGCAGAGTGTGTCCGATTAGCATCGGAATGACTGTAAGCAGGACAGCCAAGTTCTTCTCCGGATATGTGAAAAGCTCAACATCGGTCGTAAAGCATAAAGCGAGGCGTACAACTGCTGATGAAGCGTATATCGTGAATACGTATTGACCGAATTCCATATCCACTGCGAATCGTGCAGCAGCAAAGTAGAATCCTCCAGCTATAGCTCCTAGGAGGTCAAAAGTTATCCCCAAAACGTCAGCCCTGCTATCAGCACCGCTGAGCATATAAACGCCGAACATAGCGATTAGAACACCAGCTATCTGATTTGCTTTAGGTTTCTCTTTAATCGCTGCGAAGAGTCCTGAGAAGAGTGCGTGCAGACGATTGTTGTGCTCACAGCAACTGACGCATGAAAGAGAGACACCATCCAAAATGCGAAATGCAGAGCTAAAGCAACACCAGCTAAAGCTGGTAGCTTAGATAAGATTGGCCTAGGGGTATATTATGAACAAAATCGGTAGAGATAGTGCTAACCTCCAGAACGCTGCTACAACTCCGGGAACGTTGGCTAACACAACGAATATCGAAGCGGATGAGATTGTTACGATGGCTACGAAGAGAAGTGCCAGAAATTTAACTCTCATCAAAACTTCAATCCGCTCAGCTCTTCTATCTCCCTTTTCAACCTTTCAGCTCTTATCTTCGTTTTTTCTGCGAACCACTTCAGCTTGGGTGCTCTGTTGCATATTTCGTTGAGTCTCTGGATGAACTCATCAAAGCTTCTGATCCTGCTACCAAAAACGAGATTATCTGCAAAGCTTACTATCTTCTCCTCAATAGTCTCAGGCATGTAGCTCTTAACAGGTAAACCGAGCTTTTTTGCATCCTCCTCGCTTATCCCGGCACCGAAATGTCTTTCAGCTATTCTAACGATTTTCTCATCGAATCCTTCTCTTCTCAGAATTTCGGCAGACTTCAAAAAGTGTTGAAATGGATCATTGGAAATCGCTCTGCCGATATCGTGCAGCAGAGCCCCAAGCAGAACAGTATTCACGTCAACATCGTGACCCCTACTCTTTACCTCCCTAGCAATCTTAACAGACAGGTTAGCTACTGCTTTGCAGTGCTCTCTGACTCTATCATGGAGATTGTATCTGTCCCATAGTTCTTCAACGTTATTTGGAATTTTCATGAAATTAGCTAACGATATCCGCAAGAAATATTTATTTATCCTTATGAACACTCTTAAATAGTTTTCTAGCTCCCTTTTCGAACTTATAGTTGCACTTTTTGGACATACAGTATGTTGCATACAGCCAAAGTGCCTTTCATAAAGCATAGTGATAATCCATAAGTTCTCAAACTGCACAAAAAGCGGGATAGAACGTTATTGGTAATCCATTACAGAACTTCACAAGGGGGATAAAATATAAAATAATTAAATATGCATTTTTTAGCCTGATGAATCAATGATAAATAGACAAAAACCTTATAAACGCACGATCAACCTACTTTTATGCCAGAAACTCAAGCAAAGACGTTATTAATTGATCACAATAGATGCATAAGCTGTGGTATATGCGTTTCGCTATGTCCTCACAACGCTCTGACATTAGTCGATAGATACCCTGAGATAACGGGGAAGTGCAAGGTCTGCGGGCTGTGTGCTTCAAGCTGTATAACGAAAGCCATAACGCTCTCCGCAGCAAAATTCAGAGATGAAAGTCTGATCTCAGATATAGATGTGAGCAAAAAGATAGTCGTATTTTCATGCAGGAGGAATATACCCAAGGAGAAGGAATTTGATGCGAGCGTTGTATCTATATTATGTTCCGGAAGAATTGACATTTCACTAATCGCAGATGCGTTTGTTAAAGGTGTCGAAGGAGTAATCGTGGCGACATGCGGAAAGAATTGCAGAAATTATCCCGCAAGTGAAGAGGCTATTAGCAAAGTCAAAGCAATTCAGATGCTTCTGAAAAAAATTGGGGAAGATGAGAACAGAGTTACGCTTGTAGAGGGCGATTTCAGCGAAGCTATTGAGTCGATGAAAGCTAAGGTTAACGGGAAGGTTAAGAATGCTGAGCTTCTGAAGATGGTAACGCTCGACAGAGATGTGAGAGCTTTGGTTGCAAAGATGAGAACATTAACAGAAGTCGGAAACGTTTACGGAGAAGTTATCTCGGCAGAAGATTACGAAAGAAAGCTCGATAAAGCACTGGATAAGGCGTTGAAGATGTATGCAATCCTGCAGAGTCTGAACGGTGGTGAGAGAGTTTCGAGGATTGTGGAAAAGACTCAGTTAAGCTATAATGATGTGATGGATGCGATTGTTGAGATGAAGAGGAAGGGTTTAATCGAATTTGAGGTCAAAGACGAAATTGTCGTTTTGCCTAAGGAGGTTTGCGAGGTGTAAATCATGCCAGTTGGTGCTGTTCTCGTTATCGGTGGAGGAATAGCGGGGATACAATCAGCCTTAGACCTCGCGAATTCTGGATTCAAGGTTTATCTGCTCGAAAAATCACCTGCAATCGGAGGAAGAATGGCACAGCTCGATAAGACATTCCCGACCAACGATTGTTCGATGTGCATACTTTCTCCGAAGCTTAACGAAGTTGGAAGGCATGAAAACATAGAGATCATAAACAATGCCGAGCTAATATCTGTTGATGGCGAGGCTGGAGATTTTAAAGTAAAGATAAGGAAGAAGCCCCTTTACGTTGATCCTGAAAAATGCACCGGATGCGGTCTTTGCAGCGAAGCATGTCCGATGGATGCCATAGATGAATACAACGAAGGTCTAACTCACCGCTCCGCAATCTACATCCTCTATCCTCAAGCCGTCCCGAAGGTTTATTCCATCGATAGGGAAAGATGTATAGGTTGCGGGATATGTTCTAACGTTTGCCCTGCAGATGCTATAGATTACAACCAAAAAGAGGAAGAGATCGAAATTAACGTCGGCTCAATAATCCTTACTCCCGGAGGGAAGCTTGCAGATGCTACGAAAAAGGAGGAATACGGATACGGCATATTCCCGAATGTTATAACAAGCATACAATTCGAAAGACTGTTATCTGCGACAGGGCCTTTCGAAGGTGAAATTGCGAGGGCAGACGGAAAGGTTCCGAAGAAGATTGCGATCATTCAATGCGTATGCAGCAGAGATGAAAAAACGAATCCTTACTGCTCATCCGTTTGCTGCACTTATGCGACGAAGCATGCCATAATCGCTAAGGAGCATTTTCCAGACGCAGACATCCATATATTCGTTATGGATCTAAGAACGTTCGGAAAGGGGTTTGAGGAATACGCAAATAGAGCCAAAGAGGAATACGGTGTCAAATTCCATTACGCAAGAGTTTCCGTTGTTTTACCGAAAAAGAACGGTAATTTGATCCTCAAATACGAAAAAGATGGTAGGAGTTACGAAGAAGAATTCGACCTCGTCGTCTTATCTGTCGGCTTCGAACCGCCGGAGGATATGGTTAGATATGCGGAAATTCTTGGAATAGACCTTAATGAATACGGTTTCGTTGAAACGGATACATTCAATCCGGTTTCAACTTCGAGACCGGGAATATACGTTGCCGGTGTTGTTTCAGAACCGAAGGACATTCCCGAGAGCGTAGCTCAGGCGAGCGGTGCGGCGGCAAAAGCTTCGAGCATAATCTCATCTGAAAGGGGTAAGCTCGTTGCGAAAAAGGAGTATCCGCCGGAGAGAGATGTGAGCGGTGAGCCGCCACGCATAGGCGTCTTTGTATGCCACTGCGGAATAAACATAGCATCGGTCGTAGATGTTGCAAAGGTTGCCGAGTTCGCAAAGAGCTTGGATGACGTCGTTTATGCCGATCATCTACTATTCACATGCTCAGCCGATGCTCAGGATAAAATTAAACAGGTAATACAGGATTACAACCTAAATAGAGTCGTTATAGCAGCATGCACGCCGAGAACGCATGAACAGCTCTTTAGAAATACATTAAGGGAGGCTGGATTGAATCCCTATCTGTTCGAATTCGTTAATATAAGAGAGCAATGCTCTTGGGTTCATACAGATAAGGAGAAAGCTACGAAGAAAGCTATGGAGCTTGTAGAAGCTGGAGTTGCAAAAGCGAGACTTCTTGAGCCGCTCAGATATATAGAGGTTGATATGACCAAGAAAGCTCTGGTAATAGGCGGTGGCTTAGCGGGGATGGTAGCGGCTTTAGAATTCGCAAATCAGGGAATCGAAACTTACCTCGTAGAAAAAGATAGCGAACTCGGAGGTAATTTGAGGCACATACATTACACGATCGACGGAAAGGATGTCCAAGCGTTTTTGAAGAAGCTTGTTGATGAAGTTGAGTCGAATCCTCTGATTAAGGTTTATAAGAACGCCGTTGTTGAAAACGTTGACGGATTCGTCGGCAATTACGTAACAAGGATAAGAACTGAGGATGGCATTGAAGAGGTAAATCACGGCGTCATAGTTGTTGCAACGGGTGCTAAGGAGTATAAGCCGAAAGAATATTTGTATGGCAAGAATCCGAGAGTTATAACTCAGGTTGAACTTGAGCAGATGATAGTGAAAGGTGATGTTCCGAATGATGTCATAATGATACAGTGTGTCGGAAGCAGGAATGATGAGAGGCCTTATTGTAGCAGAATATGCTGTCAGACTGCGATAAAGAACGCTTTAAAGATCAAAGAGAAGAATCCGGATGCGAACGTGATTATTCTGTATAGGGACATAAGAACCTACGGCTTCCTTGAGAAGTATTACAAAGAGGCCGCAAAGAAAGGGGTAATCTTCGTCCACTACGATCTTGATAAAGCTCCGATCGTTAGAGAAGAAGACGGAAAGATCGTAGTGGAATTTTACGATGAGATTCTCAAGGAGAATGTTGTTGCCGAGCCGGAGTTCGTTGTTTTGAGTGCAGCAACAGTCCCGAATGAGGACAATGAGGAGATTTCAAAGATGCTTAAAGTTCCGTTGGATGCGAATGGATTCTTCTTCGAAGCCCATCCGAAGCTAAGACCTGTTGATTTCGCATCCGAAGGGATTTTCCTTGCGGGAATTGCTCACAGCCCAAGACTAATTCCCGAAACGATCTCCTTAGCTTATGCAACAGTCTCAAGAGCGATGACTCTGCTTTCGAAGGATAAGATAATAATGGATGCTGCTAAGGCTGAGGTTATAAGGGAGAGATGCGACGCATGCGGTATGTGCGTCAAAGCATGTCCCGTGAATGCGATAGAAATAGTGGAATACGAAACGAGAGCAGGCAAAGAGAAGAAAGCTTCTGTTAACAAAGCCATATGTCTTGGATGCGGTGTGTGCAGTGCGACATGCCGTAAGGCTGCTATCGTTGTTAAAAGCTTCAC
>CAZVXC010000078.1:0-5947 GCA_964631435.1 uncultured archaeon
GATTACGGCGACGCCATACCATTCGTTCGTTATAAGACAGGATAATAGAATAGTTCCCATTGAAGGGAGAAAGCTTAAGCTCGGAGATAGAATTCCGGCGATAAGGAACATGCCTCTGAATTGCATATCCTCGATAGACATAGCTGAATTCGTTAGCTATCCCGTATTCGGAGATGCTGTAAAACCCATCAATGGCAAACCAATTGTCAGAACACTTGAATTGGATTTCGATTTCGGTTATTTCTTAGGGATATATCTCGCAGATGGATATTCTACAAAGCACTTTGTATCGATCTCGAATACAAGTGAGGACGTAATTAAGGCTGTCAAAAGGCTCGCTGAAAAGCTTGGAGTTAGAACAGCAGAATACGACAATCGCAGCGGATTTTCGAAGAGTCATGATATACGGTTATATTCTTCTGTTCTAAGTGAGTTCGTTCAGAACTTCGGTAGCAATGCAAAAGAGAAAAGGATTCCTGATTTCGTGTTCGGTGCTGAAAAAGAGTTCATCAGAGGTCTTTTGAGGGGCTACTTTGATGGAGATGGGAATATTTGTGTTAAAAAAAGAACTGTCAGAGCTTTTTCATCATCCAAAGATTTGATTGATGGAATTGCTATTTTACTTACGAGATTCGGAATATTTGGTGTTAAAAGGATGATGAAGGGGCAATATGGTATCGAGATATCTTACAGATATGCTAAGAAGTTTGCAGAGGAAATAGGCTCATCTGTGCCAGAAAAGGCTAAGAGGCTCGAAAGACTTATCGAATCGGAATCCAAAATCACATACGATCTTATAGACATGATACCTTCGATAGGTTCAGCACTCTTGAATGCATCAAAGAAGCTTGGATACCCGTTGCATTATGCAAGGAAGTTTGTTAAAAAGCAAAAGATCGGAAGATCAACGCTACGAAGGCATCTTGCAAAACTTGAAACGCTTGCCAAAGCTAAGGATGTTAAATTAGAGGAGCTTGAAATTTTAAGAAAGGCTGCAGAATCTGATGTAATCTGGGATGAGATCGTATCGATCGAAGAACCCGAATACGATGGCTACGTTTATGATTTAAGCGTAGATGGCTTGGAGACATTTACAACAGCAGAAGGTTTGGTAACGCATAATACGATGAGAACGTTCCATTACGCGGGAGTTGCTGAGATAAACGTTACTCTCGGATTACCGAGATTGATAGAGATATTGGACGTCAGAAAAAATCCATCCACGCCGATGATGACGATCAGATTAATGCCGGAGTATGCGAAGGATAGAAATAAAGCTAAGGAAATTGCGAATAGAATTGAAGCCACACACATCCTTGATATCGCTGAAATAGTTACCGATCTAAGAAACATGAGGATAATTGTTAAGCCGGATGAGATGGCTTTGAAGAAAAAAGAGCTGAGCATGGAGTTACTTAAAAAGAGAATAGAAAAGAGTCTGAAAGCTAAGGTTGAAGAGGTTAACGGAGATATAATTATAAATATAGAGGAGCCATCTTTTAAAGAGCTGATGGATACATTTGAAAAATTGAAGAGACTCGTTGTTTCAGGAATAAAAGAGATAAAAAGGGTGATAATAAGAAAGGAAGGTGATGAATACGTGCTTTACACAGAAGGCTCGAACCTGAAGAGAATAATGAAGGAGAAGGGAATAGATTTCACAAGAACAGTAACGAACAACATATACGAGATATACGAGGTTCTGGGAATTGAAGCGGCGAGAAATGCGATAATAAATGAGGCCATATCAACGCTCGAAGAGCAGGGTCTCGAAGTAGATAGGAGGCATATAATGCTTGTAGCCGATGTTATGACCGCTGACGGCGAGCTAAAACAGATTGGAAGGCATGGCGTCGCAGGAGAGAAGCAAAGCATACTTGCAAGAGCTGCATTTGAAATGACTGTAAATAATCTGCTTGATGCGGCTGTGAAAGGTGAGATTGATAAGCTCAACGGGATCACCGAAAATATAATAGTTGGGCAGCCCATAAGGTTGGGAACGGGAGATGTTGAATTGATATTAAGATTGGGGGGAAATAAATGAAGGTTGATTTGAGTAAAGCATTAAGAAGAGCATTAAAAACAGGCGTCGTCTATCTTGGAAGCAAAAGGACGATAAAAGCTGCAAGAGACGGGAAGGCGAAGCTCATAATTGTTGCAAAGAATTGTCCCGAAGAAGTTATGGACGAATTAAAGAAATTCGACACGAAGATCGTAACTTACAACGGAACAAACATGGAACTCGGCGCAATCTGCGGTAAACCGTTCAGCGTTGCCGCATTGGCCGTAATAGATGAAGGTGAGTCCGAAATTCTTAATGTTGAATAGTTCTGAGGGGATACTATGGGAGTGAAGCTATCGACAGAGAGCATCAGATATATAGCACTTTTCGAAAGCCTAACTGGAGCGAATGTAAAGGATTGTCTGATCTATGAGGACAAAGTTGTTTTTCTCGTAAGAAAGGGTGATATGGGGATTGCCATAGGAAAGGGAGGAATAAATGTCGAGAAAGCGAGGGAGATAATAGGCAAGAGAGTGGAGATTCTCGAACATAGCGATAATCCAGAGGAATTTATAGAGAACGTTTTCAGACCGATAAAAGTTAGCGTAAAGATCATCGAAAAAGATGATAAAAGAATAGCTTACGTCTTCGCACCGGCACAATATAAGGGACTTATTATCGGAAAGGGCGGAAAAAATATAAACAAAGTCAAGGAACTTGTGAGGAGACATCATGATATCGAAGATGTGATAGTCAAATGAGGTGGTGAGATGGGAAGAGGGTTATTCGCTGCAAGAAAGCTCATCGAGAATAGGAAGAAGTTCAGATGGAGCGATAGAAGGTATGTCAGGAGAATATTGGAGCTTAACGTTAAAGCTGACCCGCTCGAAGGTGCACCTATGGCGAGAGGAATAGTGCTTGAAAAGATAGGCATAGAGGCGAGACAGCCAAATTCGGCTATAAGAAAAGCCGTCAGAGTCCAGCTAATAAAGAACGGAAAGCAGGTTACAGCATTCTGTCCGGGAGACGGTGCGGTCAATTACATCGATGAACACGATGAGGTCATAATCGAAAGAATCGGAGGAAGAATGGGCGGAAGCATGGGAGACATTCCGGGTGTCAGATTTAAGGTAATCAAAGTTAACAACACAAGCCTTAAAGAAATCTGGAAGGGTAAGAAAGAGAAGAGACTGAGGTGATCCGATGAAATACGGATTAACGAAAGAAGAGCTACTGGTCTTCGGGAAATACGATGCGAGTGAAGTTGAAGTGAAGGATCCGGCTCTTGTAAATTACATATGCTTAGAGCCGAAAGTCGTTCCCCACACTCACGGGAGACATGCGAATATCCCTTTTGCCAAACAAAAGGTTTTCATCGTCGAAAGGCTGATAAATAAGGTTATGAGAAAGGGTTTTAATACGGGGAAGAAGATTCTTGCATATAATATCGTGAAGGAGGCTTTTGAGATAATTGAGAAGAAAACTAAGAAGAATCCGATTCAGGTTCTCGTTGATGCTATCGTTAACGCAGGGCCAAGAGAAGAGGTGGTCAGGCTAAAATATGGCGGAGTTGCCGTTCCGAAGTCTGTAGATACGTCAAGCTCAAGAAGGGTTGATGTGGCGTTGAGAAACATAGCTGAAGGAGCGAGAAGAGCTGCTTTCAAATCAAAGAAGAGTATAGCCGCATGCTTAGCTGATGAAATCATAGCTGCTGCGAACAACGAAAGCAGGAGTTATGCTATCTCTAAGAAAGAAGAAGTTGAAAGGGTTGCTAAGTCTGCAAGGTGATTTAGATGACGAGAGCGAAGAAAATGGTTGATAAGATTAAAGAGTTAATGTATAAACCGGATAAGATAAGAAACATGGGGATAGTGGCGCATATCGATCACGGAAAAACCACTCTGAGCGATAACCTCTTAGCAGGTGCTGGAATGATAAGCGAAGAGCTTGCGGGAAGACAGCTTTACTTAGATTTCGATTCTCAAGAACAGGAGAGAGGCATTACGATAAATTCTGCGAGCGTTTCAATGGTTCACGAATACAGAGGAGACGACTATCTAATAAACCTGATAGACACTCCTGGACACGTTGATTTCGGTGGAGAGGTTACGAGAGCGATGAGAGCTGTTGATGGCGTCATCGTTGTCGTAGATGCTGTTGAAGGAGTCATGCCTCAAACTGAGACCGTCCTTAGACAGGCGTTAAGAGAGAACGTTAAGCCGATTCTATTTGTCAACAAGGTCGATAGATTGATAAGAGAGCTTGAAGTAAGCCCAGAGGAGATGCAGAAAAGGTTTATAAAGGTAATCTCTGACGTAAATAGCTTCATAAAATCTGTAAGACCGGATAAATACAAGGAGTGGAAGCTTGATGTTACAAACGGGAGCGTAGCGTTCGGGTCAGCTCTCTACAACTGGGCTGTAAGCGTTCCGTCTATGAAAGAAACCGGGATCGGCTTCAAAGAGGTTTACGATTACCTAAGTTCGGATGATTCGAAGAGCTTAGCAAAGAAATCTCCGCTTTACAAAGTCGTTCTCGATATGGTCATCAGGCATCTTCCATCACCTATTCAGGCTCAAAAAGAGAGGATAACAACGATCTGGAAGGGAGATGTGAACAGCGATGTTGGAAGAGCTATGGTTAACTGCGATCCTAAGGGGCCTGTTGCGTTAATGATAACCAAGATCGTAGCAGATCCCCATGCGGGTGAAGTTGCTGTCGGAAGGCTTTTTAGCGGGACGCTAAAGCCCGGAACGGAGCTTTACATAATCGACAGGAAGTCGAAGAACAGAGCGCAGACTGTCGGTCTCTTTATGGGGCCGAGAAGAGTGGAAGTTGATGAGATTCCCGCCGGAAATATCGTTGCTGTCGTAGGATTGAAAGATGCGATAGCCGGATCGACTTGCTCGACTGTCGAAGATATGGAACCTTTCGAATCGATAAAGCATTACAGCGAACCCGTCGTTACAATGGCAATAGAAGCGAAAAATCCACGTGATCTGCCGAAGCTAATAGAGGTTTTAAGGAAGCTCGCTAAGGAAGATCCGACTCTGCATGTTACTCTGAACGAAGAAACGGGGGAGCATCTCATAAGTGGAATGGGTGAGTTGCATTTAGAGGTTAAAGTTGAGAAGATCAGAAGGGAATTTGGATTGGAAGTAAAAACATCCCCTCCAATCGTCGTTTTCAGAGAGACAGTTATGGCAACGTCTCCAGTTGTAGAAGGCAAATCTCCGAACAAGCACAACAGATTTTACATAGTTGTTGAACCCTGTCCTGAGGAGGTTATAAGGCTGTTCAAAGAAGGAGAAGTTACGATGAAAATGGAAAAGAAGGATAGGAGGAGATTGCTTCAGGAAGCCGGCTTACCGGGAGAAGAGGCTGCGGGAGTCCAGGAATACTTCGAAGGAAATATATTCGTCGATGTAACGAAAGGAATTCAGTATCTTCATGAAACAATGGAACTAATTCTCGAAGGATTTAGAGAGGCTATGCAGGCTGGACCTATAGCGAGAGAGCCTGTTATGGGATTGAAAGTGAAGTTGGTCGATTGTAAGTTGCACGAAGATGCTGTCCATCGTGGGCCGGCACAAGTTATCCCGGCTGTGAGATCAGCTATATTCGCAGCCATGTTACAAGCTAAGCCAACTCTGCTTGAGCCGTATCAGAAAGTTTACATAACAGTCCCGCAAGACATGCTCGGAAATGTTACGAGGGAGATACAGGGCAGGAGAGGTCAGATACTCGAAATAAATTCTGAGGCGGACATGGTTACAATCGTCGCCAAAGCACCTGTAAAAGAGATGTTCGGGTTTGCAGGAGCTATAAGAAGTGCCACGTCAGGAAAAGCTATATGGAGCGTTGAATTCGCAGGTTTCGAGCCAGTTCCGCAAAATCTGTTTGAGCAGTTCGTCATGGAAGTCAGGCAGAGAAAAGGCTTGAAAC
>CAZVXC010000079.1:0-5792 GCA_964631435.1 uncultured archaeon
AGATTACCGAGAAATATAAAACTTTGCCATTCGCTAAGAGATGGCTGGAGAATCCGAGAGAAATAATACTTGCGAAGCTTGTGAGGGAAAAGGTTTTAAGAGCATATCCTGTTCTTACGGAAATAAGTCATGGACTCGTAAGCCAATCTGAGCATACTGTCATCGTCAGAGAAGATGGAGCGGAAATTATAACTTAAATTTCTTTATTCCAGAAAATACCAAGATCAAGCTTAGGTCTCTCGAATTGATAATGGGATAGTCGCCGTATCTTACGGCGATGTTCGAATTTATCTTTTCAAGCTCCTTTATGCACTCAAAAATTCCGTCCATCGTTATCTCATCGGGATCACCTGAGAAAACGATTAGCGATTTCTTTGCAGACAATATGTCAGCTCTTGCACTTAAATTTTTAAGAGCTTTTTCGAGCATCTTCACCATTCTTTCAGTCCTTTCAGCAACGATCTCGCTGTAACTTCTCTTAAAAATCCTTCTGAGAATCTTTAGCGGCAAAACTTCTCTGTGATTCCCGATTATGCTTAAGCTGTTCCTGCTTAATGAATTCAGAAAATCGCTCGTATCCACAACGACTTCTCCGCATGCCTTCTTCTTCAAATCGATCTCCCCGACTAAGGATAGAACGTTGAATGAATGAATTAGATTCTCTTCGAAGTTATCGAGCTTCTCGAATAAAAAGAGGTAGTCGAAAGATTGAAGAAGCGTTTTCATCCTTCTAAATATCGTATTCACATCTTCCATTGAATCTATCGCCGGAATTAACATCAAACAAATTCTCGGCTCTTCCGTCGTCCTATACAACTCCTCCGCAAGTTTCATCGAGGTTTCGAATGAGAAATCGTCCGTTAGATCACAAATAACTAAGGATGCTTCAAAAAGCTCATTTAGTGAAAGAATTCTGTTGAATGAGCTTCTTACATCAACCTCTCCCTCTCTGAATATGCTGTAAAATTTGCTTTTGTCATCCAAGTATCTGAGTTTTCTCAAATCCTCAAGAGATGATACGATCGCAAAAGTTTTGAATAGGTTGAGATTATTTACCTTCGCACCCCTCTTTGCGAAGAGATCGGCAATTTTTGAGGCTTTCCCTGTTCCTATCGTGAGGAGTTTCATTGAAGTTGAATTCATGTCTAATTATAAATCCGTTCCGCTACTTCAACATTATCATCAAGTTTTATAAAAAGAAGTTATCTATGGTCTTATAAACCCTGACTATTCGCATATAAAGATCGTCGAGGATTCTGCTTGATGCACCCCATACGAGTTCTCCGTTG
This sequence comes from uncultured archaeon, assembly GCA_964631435.1. GTDB lineage: Archaea > Halobacteriota > Archaeoglobi > Archaeoglobales > Archaeoglobaceae > Geoglobus. The sequence continues at coordinate 1,290 of CAZVXC010000079.1, forward strand.
CATTCGAAATTCGGCCCCCAGTCTGTTATTCGCCTCGACTTTAAAACAAATTTCAGATTATCTATGAGTATTTTTTCGACCTCGTAATCGTTTCTCTTGAATTCGTTCGAGCCTATTATTCCGACAACCGGGTGAATTTTTATTCTATGTTCTATCACTTCCTTAGGACTTAAAAAACCTATGACTTCAATGTCATCTATGTTAATCCCTATCTCTTCCTCCGCTTCTCTTAAAGCTGTCTCAATAACGTTCTCATCATCATCCCTCATGCCTCCCGGAAAAGCTATGTGTCCTGCACTTCTGCTGAGATTCTTCTTCCTCTTTATCATAACGATGTTCGGCTCCTCAGACAGGAAAATCGGGACTAAAACGGCGGCTATTCTGTCTGTTCTTATGTATTCCGAGCTTGAGTCCAGGATTCTAACAAGCTTCTCCTGAAGTCTCACAATTATCCCTCATTTTTAATCACTATATACTTTTTGGGATAATGAATGGTGTTGGCGTCCAGCATAAAAATCCTACTATAAATGTCACAATACCCAAGAGAATGTATCTTAGTGATAGGGTAGAATCGTCAATTGGCTTAGGATGTCTCTGCATGGAGAAGAAGAGAGTTATCAATCCCCAGAAAAGCCATACTCCGCTTTCCCTGTATATCAGAGACAAACTTATCAGAATTATCGGGAATATTTTAGAAACTATATCCGCTTTCTCACCGATCAAAGCTCTCATGACATGTCCTCCGTCGAGCTGGCCAACCGGGATTAGGTTTAGAGATGTTACGAACATCCCAACCCATCCCGCAAATGCTACCGGAGAGATGAATTGCCCGTTAAAATTCGCAAGCTTTGCAACAAAATCGAAGAGAGGAGGCGTTCCTATGTAAATCATTGCTTTTCCGTAGATAGGTTTCGTTTTCATATTCAATCCTATGAAAGTTATGAGAACCGAGGCGACAACACCTGTTATCGGCCCGGAAGCTCCGACTTCGAGTAAAGCAGCTCTGCTCTTTATAACACCTCTCTGTTTTATTATAGCTCCGAGAGTTCCTATGATCGTTGGAAAGGGTATGAAATACGGTAAGCTCGCTTTCATGCCCCATCTCTTTGATGCGAAAAAATGTCCCATCTCATGACTTCCGAGAACGAACATTACAGCTAAGGCAAACTGAATACCCTGGATAATATCTATTCCTCCGTAAAACGTGCTTCCAGCAATGGTTACGCTTATAAAAGTGGCGATGAATAAAATGATGTTGAGAGTATAGCGTTCCTTCCTCTTTTTCAATTCAAGGATAAATTCGCCTAAATGAGGCTTGAATTTTATGTCGTAATCTTCTGACAGCTTCTGAAACAAATATTGCATCTCATCGCTTCTCAAATCAACAATTGGGATTACGTGATACCGTATAGTGTCATTCAGCCTTTCAACATCGTATATGATAAAGAACCTTTCCAACTCCTCATCGATGTTCAATCTCTATCCACCCCTCGTATCCTGAAACTTTAACAAAATCGCCGCTTTTTATTAGATTGAAAATATCAGCCTCAGGCTTATCAACCAAAGGAATTTCAGAGATTATAGCCCCTACAGCTATAACAACATCAGTTCTCAGATTTATTATAGCCTTTGGAGCAACACCGTTCTTCTTAAGCCTTAAAATTACGTAGGAACCGACTGTCGAACCTCTTCCAGAGGGAAAGACGAAGATTTTCCCGGCTACGCTTTCTTCATATATGTCGCTATTTCTATCTCTCACAACCCCCGTCATCGGATCTATATCACCATAGAAAGATACGGGTTTCTTGGATACTATGGTTTCTCCTTCTGCATATCCATACGATATAGCTCTCGCACTTATCCTCATCTCGTAGCCACCTCCACGCATTCCTCTATATCTCCGAATGTGGCATTAACGTTTCTCACCTTAGGCAGATATTCCAAGGCTTTCCCGCTGTTCGTCATAACGCATTTAAATCTCTTTGTAGCTGGAGAAACAACCATGCATGTATCTGCAAAAACCTTAGCTCCGAATTCTTCTATTTTCCTAATTAGTTTGTAATTCTCCTCAATCAATTTTCTCGACGAAAATATACAAAATTCTTTTTTAACCTTTCCTTTCTTCGAAAGCAAATGCCGAATTTCCTTAAGCTCATTTTTCGATGCATGAGGGCAACCTATTGCGATCAAATCAGCTTCGCATCTCTCAAATTCATCTTTACTAATTCTTATTTTCTCCTTCGGAATTTCGAAATCTTTCCACTCAGGTGTCAGTCCTTTAGCATGAAACATTGCAGCATTTCCCGTCGCAGCTAACGCTGCACCGAAAGCTTTTAGTCCATCTCTACTAACGGCATATTCGAACTCAACGAAAGGTATCCTATCTCCAACGACTTTCCCCACTTCGTATCCGGCTATAGCAGGATTAACATCTTTCTCAACTATCAATCTCACATCCGGCTTCCTGTTCTCCTTTATATGCAAGCCGTAATTCGGTGTCTTACCTATTATCGCCGATGCAATCGCAGTTATCCCGCTCTCCTTGTTTGTTCTCGCACCTATAACGGAGTTCGCATAGACTATTGCTGAGCTTTCAGCCCATGCCAAGTGATCGCCTTTCGATACATTGTGAATGTAATAGGGCGTGCATGTTAAAGATAGCTCAACACCGATTTTTTTAAGAGCATTCAAAACCTTCATCTGCTTCTTCCAGAAATCCTCGCTTATCCCCATCTCCCTCCATCTGATCACATCCATTCCGCACGGATTTGAGAATGTTGGAACTCTAACTTTAGCATCCAAGCTCTCAAGCCACTCTAATCCTGCATCGCCAATGTTATCGTAAGATATCCCTGAAATTTGAGCGGATTTTATGCTTATTAATCTGTCAGCCTCGAAAATCTTGCCTACTGCAATCAAAATCTCCATGCTCTTTCTGATAGCGTAGCTATCGCTATCTAAGAGTCTTTCTTCTTCCTTTGAAAGAAACATTAACCCTAATTAAATCCGAAAAATTTAAAGCTTTTTTGTCCAGACGTTCCTTCAGCTTGGCTTACAAAAACAGTCTAATATATCGCCGTCATTTCGCTGCAACAAATAAACACATAAACAATTTAATTATGATATAACCAAACATTCAGCTCAAAAAAATTTAAATAACGCTAAGGAATCCCAGTTTCATGCTGAAACTACTAAGCAACCCGAACGGATTCTTTTCCGACTTAAAAAAGGAAGAAGTGAAATTAAAGAAGCCGATGGCTATACTAATAGCCTTGGCAATCTTGCTCTCAGCATATCAGTATATCCTTATGTTAAAGCTTTCTCAGGCTTTTCCACCTAAGCTTGCAATATTTTTCAAAATGAGTGCTTATTTCAGCATTATCGGCTCTTTAATCGGCGTATTCGGTGTTTGGCTGATAACTGCGGCGATTATGTATGTTGTATCAGCTTTATTCAACGGTAAAGGCTCCTTTAGAAGAACCCTCGAATTCGTCGGCTACGGCTTCCTTCCTTCTCTCATCGGATCTTTGATAACACTTCCCATGTCCGCTTACTACATTACAAATGCCGAGATTCCGAAAATAGATATTGCTACCTTTCAGCAAAATCCTAAGATTCTTGGAGCTTTAATAGCCTCGCTCATTCCGAAAGATGTCATTTACTCCAACATTCTGATCTACATAGCAATGACAATATGGTCTCTGAGCATCTGGAGCTTCGCTATAAAACATGCAAGAGAAATTGAATTGAAAAAAGCTTTCATCTCCGCTCTAATCCCGACGGTAATCTTTGGAATCTATCAGATTTGGAAGTTTTTAAAAATCCTCTGAGAGGTGTAGTTTTATGTTGAGAAAATTAATTTTCCTTCTATCGCTGATAACATTAATTCAGCTATCGCACGCTCAGGTAGTGAAGGTAGAGATGAATCCGCAAACGTTGCTTCCGAATGACGTTGCCTACTGCAAACTCATATTCACGGCTCAGCAGAATACATACGTTACAGGCATATCCTTGCTTACGCCTTATGCAATCGAAGCGAAACCCTCATCAATCTCTGGAGTCGGCTTGCTAACTGCTGGATCGAGTTACGAGTTCCCATTCACAATTAAAGCTAAGGAAAGCGGAATTTTCCAAGTTACCGCAATCATAAATACATTGAACGGAAGCATAAAGCAGACATTCGTTGTGAGAGTGCTAAATGCGATGCCTGAGATAATCCTCAACAAAACGACGTTAACTCTCAACGAAGTTAATAAAGTAGCTTTCACTCTTTATTCCCCGTTAAGCATAAGCAACGTCGTTGTCGAACCACTGTTCAACGCAAATCCGAAGTTGATCTATGTGCATAACGGGGAAGGCTTTTTCAAGTTCGAGCCGAAGGCGATTAAGCCTTTAAAATTTAAGATAAAATTTTATAACGGCAAAAATTACCACGAAATTCTGAGAGTTGTTAATGTGAACTACGTCGAAAGCAAGGGCGTTTTCATAAATGCATCTCCGAAA
>CAZVXC010000080.1:0-5768 GCA_964631435.1 uncultured archaeon
CCTTTAAGCGAGGAAGAAGCGAAGAAGAGACTTGAAAAGGCTAAAGCTGGCGAGATTAATTGCTACGATTGGTGGATGTGCTATAAGAAATTATAAAGTTGAATTTTTTTGTTCTATCTTAATTTTATTTTACACATCATTATTAAGATACATTATGAGGATGCTTCGTCAAACAAATATCCGAAGATATTGTTACTAACCCCCCTAAAGAGATTAAAGATGTGAGAACCGTTCTTTTTCTGGAATTGGAGCAACCATACGACTCTTTTCAGTGTTTTAACGTTTTCATTTGTGATTAAAATTGCTCGCTAGAGCATGTGTGGAGAAATATTAATAAATTTGAATACTCGACTAGCTCTTTGTAACAGCCTAATATCCGTTTAACATGTCCATAAGAACGTATAAACGTATATTGGAAGTGCTTTGTCGAACAATTAAAAATGCATGCAAATGGCTGAAATGTTGAAAGAGATCGTATAATTTCTGATCTCATGATGAAATGTTCTACTGAATAGGGTTCATCAGATTTCTAAATATTTGTTCGACAAAGCAATTGGAAGCTAACGTTGATTATTTTAGCTTTTTTTCAAGCTCAATCGCTTTTCTCAAGGTTAGTAAGAACATGACGAAGATTATGAGCATCACAATGCTCGATGATGCTATCACAGCTGTGAAGTCGTTCATGAGATATGGTGATAGGGGATGTTAATAAATTCTGCTCTCGATCTCATCGAGCTTGCAATTTACGATGAGGTAGCATATGTAAAGAAGAACGAAAGAAGCTATTGCGAGAAGCAAGGGTAAGGCTATGCTGACATCCATCTCCTCTATCTGCGGGTGCAGAGAGAAGAAGATTTTTGAGGAAAGATAGCTTAGAGGTATTGTTACGTATGCGAATATTGAATATATTGCTGAAAATCTCGCTTTCTCATCTATGTTCTCCAAACTTTCTCTTAAGGCGAAATATGCAGCATAAACAAACCACAAAATTAGAACTGTCGTTTCTCTCGGATCCCAGTTCCAGTAGCTTCCCCATGCAACACTCGCCCAGATGCTGCCGCTTATCAGAGCTGCGGTAATAAAGAAGAATCCAGCCTTAGCGGAATTCTTTGCTATGATATCGAATCTGTAATCTGATTTTAGCAGAAATAGTATCGCTGAAATAAGCGTTACCGTGAATGCGAGGAAAGACGTTATCGCTGACGGAAGATGGAAGAATATAATTTTATAGTTGTTTCTGAGTATCGGCGAAGAGGATTCTGGCAAATTCATCCCGATGCTTATTGAGGATATGAAAAGTAGCATTGCGATGAGAGCTAAAGCGATTTCTTTACGCATGAGCTTGCTTGGAAGCGAATTTATAAAAAAGTTACTTTGGCAAAATTTATTATGTCCTTTTCGAAAATTGAGAATATGGAAGAGATTCTCAAAAGTTTAAAGGAAAAGCTGTCTAAGAAAGCTTGGGAGATTGATAAGAACAACGACATGGGTGAATTTCTGAAAGAGATTAAAGAATCTCGTATCCTCGGATTGATGATACCTGAGGAATTTAACGGACTTGGGAAAGGCTATTATGAGGCATGCATAGTTGCGGAAGAACTTGGGAAGATTTCGGCTGGCGTGGCACATAGCGTAGTCGTTCACTGCATGGCTGTTGATAGCGTAAGAATTTTCGGAAATGAAGAGCAGAGGAAAAAATTTTTGCCTAAGATGGTTGAATCCTTCGCAACCATAGCTATAACAGAGGGAAAAGGCGGGAGTGATGTTGCAGGAGCTGTAAGCCTTAAAGCTGAGAAGAAAGGAGAAAGCTATTTGTTAAACGGCAGTAAAATGTTAATAACTAACGGTATGTATTCCGATTACTTCGTAGTCCTTGCGAGAACTGGAGAAGGAGCGAAGGGTCTGACAGCATTTATAGTCGAGAGATGCGATGGAATAGAAACCAAGAAGCTCGAAATTTCGGGGATGCGCGGAAGCGGACTTGCAACGATTAATTTTAAAGATGTTGAAGTTCCTGCTGAGAATATCCTCGTTGGAGAAGGTAAAGGATTGAGAGTGGCTCTCGGAACGTTAGCACCGAACAGAATTCCATTCGCCGCTATGGGTCTTGGGATAGCTGAGAGATGTTTGAATCTTGCAATAGAGAGAGCAAAAACGAGAAAAGCATTCGGCGGAACATTAGCTAATTTGCAAGCCGTCCAATTCATGCTCGCAGAAATTGCAGCAGACGTAGAGGCTTTGAAAAAGTTGATATATAGCTACGCAAAAGATCCGGGAGATTCGAATTACTCTGGAGCGATCTGCAAGCTGAAAGCTGCTGAGGTTGCGAAGAAGGCTGCCGATGTTGCGGTCGAAATCTACGGAGGGCATGGACTTATAATCGGGAATCCTGTTGAGATGGCTTACAGAGATGCGAAGGTCATCGACATAGCTGAGGGAGCGAGCGAGATTATGAAGTTGCTAATAGCAAGAAAGATACTTTCATAGGCCTATGAAAGTCGTAATTTTTTTGTTCAACGAGGATTTGATGTGTGCACAGCACGCTTTCCTCTATGCGAAGGAATTAAACGAGAAGGGAATAGAGGCGAAGATAGTTCTCGAAGGAAAAGCCACATCGATTCCGAGAAGATACGAAAGTTCTCCTGCGTTCAAAAAGCTTTACGAGGTTGCAAAGAAATGGATCGATTGCGTTTGCAAAGCCTGTTCGATTGCGACAAAATCCTTAGAATTTGCTGAAAAAGAGGGATTAAGAATTTGCTCAGACTTAAATGGACATGTCAGCATGGAAAAGTATATTAGGGAAGGCTACGCTGTAATTACGATATAGGTGATTTTATGTCAATGAGCGAAAAGATTGTTGAAGCTCTAAATAAACAGATATAATGCCGAAATCTATTGCCTATCGATGGCAGCCTAAAAGGCTTCCCTTCGTTTGAAAGTTCAGTTATCATTTCCATTGGTAAAATTTTTTAATAACTCATCTTTTCCTCTCCACATGAGAGTCGGTTGGAGTGCGAGTCATAATGAGTTCCTAATAGATGATTACTACTACTTTAGCAAACTCAAAAGCTTATGTTTGGAGAATGGGATAGAGGTTGAATGTGTAAAATCTTTTTACAAGCTTAAAGATTATGATATCCTCGTTTTTAATTATCCTGAGGTGAAATTCAAAGTTAGGGAAATTAGCAGATTGAAAAGCTGGCTTAAGATGGGTAAGAAGATTGTTTTTGCCTCATACTACAACAACTTCGATAGGGTTTCGGATGTTATAAACTCCGTTTTGAAGAAGATCAATTCGGAGATACGGATAGCGAACGATTTGATAATAGATGAAGTGAATAACGTTGGAGACAAGCATTATCCGATCGCAAAATGGAATAGGAAAGATGTTGTTATGCCATGCTCATCGAGAGTCTTAAGCGGGCATGCGGTAATAAAGAGCAACAAAGGAGTCTTTTCTTCCTTAGACGAGATCGGAAGGGGGATTGTTATAGTTATTGGAACGTGCGTTTTCTGGGATAATTACTCAATTGAGCTTGCAAATAACAGAGAATTAGCACTCTCAATTTTATCAGATATGTCATAACCTGAAAAATATTATAAATTTTTTTAACAAAAATCCTCTATGAAAATCGCAGTAATCGGTGGCGGAGCCGCAGGAATGAGTGCTGCATCGAGAATAAAAGCTTTGAAACCGGAATGGGATGTTAAAGTTTTTGAAGCAACATCCTTCGTAAGCCACGCTCCCTGCGGGATACCGTATGCGATAGAATTCGATTTTCCGAGTGATGAGCTGATGTATTACAAGCCAGAGGTCTTTATAAAAAAGAGAGGGATCGATCTACATCTCAACTCTGAGGTAATCGAGGTTAAGAAGGGAATTCTCCTCGCAAGGGAAAACGGGGAGGAGAAGGAATACGAATGGGACAAGCTTTTAATAGCAACCGGAGCTTCTCCAAAAGTTCCGAAGATCGAAGGTGTCGAGCTTGATAACGTTTTCACAGCCGATCTTCCGCCGGATGTTGATAAGATCAAGAGAGGTTTGAAAGATGCTGAGAATGTTGTCATAGTCGGTGCTGGCTACATAGGCACAGAGATGTCTGAAGCTATCTCTGCAATAGGCAAGAAAGTTACGCTTATAGGCTTATACGACTACCCATTGCCGAGATTCGATAAGGAGATAGGCGAGATAATAAAAAGGGAGGTCGAGAGGAGGGTTGATTACAGAGCTGAGGTGGTGAAAGCTTTAGAAGGGAAAGATAAGGTTGAGAGAGTTGTTACGGATAAGAACGAATACAAGGCTGATGCTGTGATAATCGCTACCGGTGTCAAGCCGAATATTGAATTAGCTAAGCAGCTTGGTGTCAAACTCGGCGAAAGCGGGGCTATAAAAACGAATGAGTTTATGGAGACTTCTGTTAGGGATGTTTACGCTGCTGGAGATTGTGCTGAGACTAAGCATATTGTAACAGGCAAAAACGTTTGGATTCCCTTAGCTCCGACTGGGAACAAGATGGGATACGTTGCCGGGCTAAATATGGTTGGCAATAAGATCGAATTTCCCGGAGTTGTTGGATCACAGATAACTAAGTTCTACGATTTGCAAATAGGAAGAACAGGATTGACTGAGAGAGAAGCTAAGAATGAGGGATTCAAAGTTAAATCCACTTTCATCGAAGCCGAAACGAAAGTTCACTATTACCCCGGAGCTAAGAAAACTTACATAAAGGCTGTTAAAGATGCTGAGACTAACAGAATTCTCGGTGCGCAGATTGTCGGATATGAGATGGTTACGATGAGGGTAAACGTTTTTGCCACAGCCATACAGGCTGGTTTTACGACGAAGGATTTGTTCTTCGCCGATCTCGTATATGCTCCGCCGTTCACACCAATATGGGATCCGATAATTGTAAGTGCAAGGCTTTTGAGATTTTGACGAAAATTTTTTCTTAATAACATTCTTGCTTCGATAGTGAGTCTCGAGGAGATAAGCGAAGAAATCCGCTCATGCAGAAAATGCCCTCTATGGAAATTTAAGAGGAATTACGTCATCGGAGACGGAAGCGAGAATGCTGAGATAATGTTCATAGGAGAAGCACCGGGAAAAGAGGAGGATGAGATGGGAAAGCCATTCGTCGGAAACGCTGGCAAGCTATTGACTCATCTCATCGAGAATTTCGTTAAAGTCAATAGGAGCGATGTTTACATAACGAATATTCTAAAATGCAGACCACCTAACAATAGAGATCCGAGAGAGGAGGAAATCAAAGCCTGCTTTCCCTATCTTTTAAGGCAGATAAAGGAGATAAATCCGGATGTAATCGTATGCTTGGGAAGATTTGCGGCAAAGACTGTATTTGAACACTTCAAAATCCCTTTCACAACTATAAGCAGAGAGAGGGGTGTTGTGAAGCGGAAGAATATCGGGGGCAAGGATGTTACATTTATAGCAACATTCCATCCCGCTGCAGCATTATACAGACCGCAGCTAAGGAAGATAATCGAGGAGGACTTTAAAAAAATAAGGATTACGCTAAAAAAAGCAAAAAAGGAAAATTTAACTTTGTTTGACTTTTTCAATGAATGATGCAGAAAGCTTTTCCGAGCGGTGTAAGCTTTATTCTGACGTTCTTTCCATCTCTTCTCATCTCAACAAGCCCATCCTTCTCAAGTCCTTTCAGATGGTAGCTCATCTTCGCTCTCTGAGCCATATACGCTTTGTGCTTCTCAAGCTTGCCTTCGATCAGTTTTATTAGGCTGTTTATGGA
>CAZVXC010000081.1:0-1734 GCA_964631435.1 uncultured archaeon
GGTCATCGTAGCCTTTTACTTTCCCGTGAATGGGGCAGGTGCCTTTTCTCAAAACTGTGTTACATCTCTTGCATCTCCTTATAAGCCCGCTGTTTTGCTGAAATGTTATTAAGGCTCCGATGACTTCGACCTCTCTCGGAAGAATCTTTACATCCTCATCTATCTCGCTTATTCTGCTCGTTCTCGTTACGTTTATCTGCATCCTCCCCTGAAAGCTGTCGGTTACTACGTTCTTAAACAGATAGCTCTTACCCTCTTCAACCTCAGGCATCCCGGCTTTAGCCCATATAACGAATTTTATTATACCCGTATCATCCCCAATCAACCCAACCTGAGAAACGTTCGGCGAGGTCGGATCCCAGAGCTGAACTACCTTAGCCTTAACGCTCACCCACTGATTTGGCTTCGTTATCTCAGCAATCTTAACAAGCGGTGATTCCCTCTCAAATAACTCCTCCCTCGATATCCCGTATTCTTTGGCTAAGTAGTTCATAATCGTTCTGACAGCCTCACTTTCGGGAACCTTGAATTCATCAACGAGTAGCCTTAATCTCTTTACAATATCCTCTCTTTTAACTCTGACGTTCAAATTCTTTATCCTTTCCATTATCTGATCGGCTAATTTTTCCGCACGGCTCATTAGAAACAAGATGATCATACAAAACATAAGCTTTTCCCGAACTGAAAATTATTTTACCTCTCGTAGCAACGAATGTTATGCGATCGATGTCATCCCTCGATATAGCGATAGTGCTGAAGGAATTAAATATCAGCGGGAGTAGAGTGGATAAGATTTACCACTACCCTCCAGATGAGATCAGGATAAAGCTCAGAGGGAAGGAGAGAGTTGATCTCACAATCGAAGCCGGAAAAAGGTTTCATCCGACAGTTTTCCCGAAGGAGAGTCCTCGCTTCCCCTCATCTTTTGCTATGCTTTTAAGAAAACATCTGGAGGGGGCGAAGCTGAAATCAATAAATCAGAGGGATTTTGATAGAATAGTTATTCTGGAATTCGAGAGAGAAGATAGAAAATATCTTATAGCTGAGCTTTTTTCGAAGGGGAATGTTATTCTGATTGATGAAGATTACAGAGTTATAATGCCCTTAAAGCATAGCATAAAAGTCGGTGAGAAATATAAATTTCCTGAAAAAAGGCTATCGCCTCTCGATATGAGAACGGTAGAGGATTTAAGGGGAATTTTGGATGAGAGAGAGATTGTAAGGATTATAGCGACTAAACTCAGAACAGGCGGTCTCTACGCTGAGGAGATCTTGGAAAGAGCGGGAGTTGAGAAAAATAAGATAGGCGTGAGCGTAACGGATGAAGAAGCAGAAAGGATACTGAATGCTATGAGGGAAATCTACAGCTTCGAAAGCTTAAGACCGCACATAGTGATAAAAGACGACAAATATTTCGATTACCAACCGATAGATCTGATAAAATACAGAGATTTCGAAAAGAAGTATTTTGAGAGATACTGCGATGCCATAGACAATTTCTTCGCATTCAAAACTGCGGAAAAGGATGAGAGAGCAGAGAAGAGAAGTGAGATCGTTGAAAGGTTGGAAGCGAGGCTGAGTAAGCAACTCGAAACGAAGATGGAATTCGAAAAGATTATAGAGGAGAACATGAGGCTGGGTAATTTCATATACGAAAATTACGGGAAGATTGAGAAGATTCATTCCGCTTTTCTCAAAGCAAGAGCTAACAAAAGCTGGGATGAGATAAAAAAG
>CAZVXC010000081.1:1744-5711 GCA_964631435.1 uncultured archaeon
GCAGAGGGTTGGAAAGCTCAGGGAAATCAGAGAGATAATTCCGAAGGAAAATGCCATTGTCGTTACTATAGACGGGAAAGTTATAAAGCTGTCGTTGGATAAGAGCATACCTGAGATAGCGGAAGAGTATTACAACTTGGCTAAGAGATACAAGGCAAAACTCGAAGGTCTGTTGAAAGCTATTGAAAAGACTAAGGAAGAGCTTAAGAGAGCTGAGGAAAGCGAAACAAAGAGGTTCCTAAGCAGTATAAGAATCGCAAGAAAGAGGGAGTGGTTCGAGAGGTATAGATGGTATGTAACTTCCGAAGGTTTCTTAGTCATAGGAGGGAGAAACGCTGAGATGAACGAAGAGATAGTTTCGAAGCATCTCGAAAGCAGAGACCTCTTTTTCCACACATCATCCCCCGGTGGGGCAGCGACAATACTAAAGCTCGGTCAGGAAGCTGGGAAGGAGAGTATTAGAGAGGCTGCAGAATTTTCTGCAATATATTCCGCCTTATGGAAAGAAGGGAAGCATAGCGGGGAAGTTTATTACGTCTATCCTGAGCAGGTTAAGAGAGCTGCGAAGGCTGGTGAGTATCTGCCAAAGGGGAGCTTCTTCATTGAAGGGAAAAGGAATTACATTGATGTTGAGCTTAAAGCAGCCATAGGGGTTGATATGAAAAACCTCCGCCTGATGGGGGGACCTGTTAGAGGTGTTAAGAAGCATTGCGATTATTTTGTTGAGATAGAAATCGGTGATACCGATTTTAACGAGTTCAGCGTTGAGGTTGCGAAAAAGCTTGTGGAGATTGCTAAGGATGAGGAGAAGCATATCGTGAGGAGCATAGCCACTCCCGATGAGATTGCAAAATTTTTGCCACCGGGTAAATCGAGGATCAAAACCCTAAAATCTTAGGGAAAATTTATTTCTCTGAACTGAATATAAAAACAGATATGTTCAAATCCGATCTGAAATTGACGATATTCTACAACGGATTTTTTGGAGAGAGATTCATAGCGAATTTGATGAATTACAAAAATTCATGCCCGTCTTTTGGTGCTTGTGGAATTGATGCATGTGTTCAATGTAAAGAAAACGTTTACAGCTTCTCAAAAAATATAATAGCCACATACGGAATGATCGATCCCGCAAATCTTCCGGATTTCATCGAGAATGCTGAGGATTTTTTGCCCAAGAAGATTGTGAAAGCCGATATAGCGATAGCTATAAACATGCATCCAGATCTTCTGATAGCCTTGCCAGAAAAGCTTGCGGAGCAAGAATACAAAGCATACATAGTTCCGGTTGAAGAATCGAAATGGTGTTCTCCGGGATTGGCGAAGCAGATAAAGGAGAAGTGCGATGAGCTGGGCATAGAATTCGCATCACCAAAACCTTTCTGCTTGCTAAGAAAGAGTGATGAGCATCCGACGATCAATAGGTTCATAGAGGAGATGGGGATGGGGTATCCTAAGTTCGAAATAGACGTTGAGGAATACAACGGAAGGAAGAAGATAAAGAACGTCAGAATTCTTAGAAGCGAACCTTGCGGTGCGGCATGGTTCGTCGGAGTTAGGCTGAGAGAATTTGAATTCGAAACGATTAGGGAGCTTTGGGATAGAGTTGCTGAGACGCATCACAGCTTTCCATGCACCGGAAGCATGGAGAAGGACAGAGAATACAACGAGACTCTCCTCCACATAGCCGGATATTCCGTCAGACATGCGGTCGATGAAGCGATAGGATACGATGGTGATGAGGACATTCCGGATCACATAAAGGACGTTGTGATAGGTGTTAAATAGAACTTAGTCCAAGTTTATTCATGATCTCTGTGCAAGGAAAAGGCGAGTTCCTATTCATTCATGGTGCAGGCCTAAATTCGGATGTTTGGAAGAAACAAGCAGAACTCGGATACCGCATAGATCTGCCCGGTCATGGGAAAAGTGAAGATCGGGATATTAGAAGCATAAGGGATTACGCTGAAGTCGTTATAGAAACTGTTGATAGCCTCGCTATTAACCCGATAGTAGTCGGGCATTCGATGGGAGGAGCTATAGCTCAGGAATACGTCAGACTCGGCGGGAAAGCGAGAGGCTTAGTTTTGATGGCAACAGGAGCCAAGCTTTCGGTGAATCCGGTTATAATAGAGAAGCTTAAAGAAGATTTCGAAGCATTCGTAAATAAACTCGTCAATTGGATGTTTTTCAAGGATTTTAAGGGGAAAGCGAAGGATTTCGTGAGAGATATTATATTAAGCACAGGCTTAGATGTAACGCTCAGGGATTTTATGCTATGCGATAAATTCGATCTCGAAAGGGATTATTTGAGAGGCTTCGTCATAGAACTGCCGACACACATTATCGTGGGGAATGAGGATGTAATGACACCTCCATCCCTCTCAGAGTTCTTGAGGGAAAGAATCCCGGATTCGAGGCTTGCTGTGATAAACAAAGCCGGACACATGGTTTTCTTGGAGAAGGCGAACGAAGTCAATACAGTTTTAAAAGAATTTTTGAAAACTATATAGAGCTGAGACGCCTTATTAGCCTATCTTTCTTTTCACATTCAACTAAGCTATGTTCGAGGACTTCATCTATCTTGGATACGGGTATTATCTCGATTTTTCCTTCATGTTCGGCATCAAGCAAAACGTCATCTAAGTTATCCTTAGGTATTATAACCTTCTTGAGACCAGCTTGGATCGCCGCTTCGATCTTTTGAGTTACGCCACCTACCGGCAAGACATCACCTTTGACTGATAAGCTACCAGTCATTGCGACACTCTGATCTACCTCTATCCCTTCCAATGCAGATATAACAGCGGTCGCTATACTTATACTCGCAGAATCGCCTTCGACTCCTTCGTAAGTCCCGACGAACTGGATATGGACGTCGTAATTCGACATATCCTTGCCTATTATCTTCTTTATTATAGCGGAAACGTTAATAACTGCTTCCCTCGCAATTTCTTGCAGTCTTCCCGTAGCAATGATTTTACCTTCCTCTTTGCTTAAAGCCGGCGTAATTTCTGCTATTATAGGCAGAACTATCCCTGCAGATTCTCCTATGACTGCTAAGCCATTAACTCTGCCTATAACAGCACCTTTCGTAATGAAAAGCCTGTAATCCTTTCTTCTCTCGATGTATTTATCTGCGAGCTGCTCTTCTATGCTCTTCGCAATCCTCTTAGCTCTGAGAACGTGATCAACATTAACGTATTTGCTCCCATCGGATAAGGCTATGTCTCCAGCTGTTCTGACCAAGCCTCCGAGTTCTCTCAGCCTTAAAGTGAGATGTCCCCTTCTTCCAGCTCTCCTCTTCGCTTCTTTGATTATTTCGGCAACAGCGTCTCTCGTGAAGTGCGGAATTTTGCCATCCTTAACTATCTCCTGAGCAACGAATCTAACGAGCTTCCTTCTGTTCTCCATATTGTCTTCCATAGTATCGTTCATATAAATCTCATATCCGTAACCTCTTATTCTGCTACGCAACGCCGGATGCATGCCGTAGAGGGCATCAAGGTTACCCGCTGCGACAAGGATAAAATCGCAGGGAACAGGCTCGGTTCTAACCATTGCACCGCTCGACCTCTCAGATTGCCCTGTAATCGGGAACTTCTTCTCCTGCATTGCTGTTAGTATCTTCTGCTGGGATTCTATTGTCAGAGTATTTATCTCATCTATGTAAAGAACTCCTTTGTGTGCTCTGTGAATCGCTCCTGCTTCAACCCTCTCATGAGCTGGCGTCTCAAGTCCGCCGGAATTCTTTACGAGTAAGCCGTTGGCGAGCAGGTTGCCGGTTTCCGTTGTTACGTTGTATGTTACGTCAACTTCTTCTTCTGTAATTATGAACTCCAGCTTCTTAATCTTTGGCTTCTCACCTATGCACTTCTCGATCTCATTTAGGAACTTTGATCGTTTATGATCTGAGAGGCTGATAGGTATCAAGCTGAGGAACCTTACAGCATTTTCCAATGAGTTC
>CAZVXC010000082.1:0-5705 GCA_964631435.1 uncultured archaeon
TGACGCAGGTCTGACCTCATGAATTTTACATGCGTAATCCTCCAGAAATATGCAACCCTCCTTCTTTTTCTTCATATGATACAAACCATAGCCTATTTTGTATGCAAAATTCCTATAGCCGGCTTTCAGAATCCTCTGATATTCTTCTTCATTCAGATCGGCAGGTGCGATTTTACAGCAAATACCACATTTAAGCTCCGGCGAGCATCTGAACGATATTCTCGGATAGTAAACCTTAACACCTATGTTTTCAAATACGATCTCCACATTCTGCATTCGCATCGAGTATTTAAATTCTTATTTACAAAACAATTAAATAGCTAACCAAATTTTGCTAAATTGCATGAGCAAAGGCAAGGTTTACTTAATCGGTGCAGGCCCGGGAGATCCTGAGTTGCTAACGCTGAAAGCGTTAAAATCTTTAAAAAATTCGGATGTCATTCTTTACGATGCTTTAATAGATGAAAGGCTTCTGAATGAATTAAGGAAGCTCGGAAAGAAGCTTATATATGTCGGAAAGAGAAGCTGGCATGACGGAAAGAAAAGACAGGAATTCATAAACAGCCTTATGAAAGAACTAACAGATAAGGGCTTGATCGTTGCAAGGCTTAAAGGGGGAGACCCGCTGTTGTTCGGAAGAGGATGTATTGAAATAGAATTTTTGAGGAAAGAGGGGATACCTTACGAAGTAATTCCCGGAATAAGTTCTGTAAACGGTGTTCCTTCTTATTGCGGTTTGCCTTTAACTCATCCGGAATTGAGTTCATCCATTCTCGTAGTCTCAGGTAGAGCAGATGTTGTCAGATGGTGCAAAGCGCCACTTGAAGGGACGATAGTTGTTCTGATGGGAAGAGATACGATAGATGAGATAGCAAAAGAGTTAATAAAACTTGGGAGAGATGAAAAAACCCCTGTTGCTGCAATAGAGAACGGAACCTTGCCTAATCAAAGGGTAATAGTCGGTGAGCTATCTAACATCGGAAAGAAGGTTAGAGATGCGAAAGTTAGGGGACCTTTGTTAATCGTAATCGGGGAGGTTGTTGAAAAATTTTGTAAGGAGGTGGTAACAAATGAGGTTCGAGTCCGAATTGAAAGACCTTTTTGAGAAGGGTGATTTTGATAATCTCGTTAAAAGACTCTCGGAAATAGGTGAGGAAGAGCATCTGAATCTTTTTGCAATGCAAAGCCTTTATTCCTTCTGCAAAGACATAATAGACAAGCTAAACGGCTATCACAAAGCTAAGGCTTTAATGTGTCTCGGCAACATATCTTTCATCTTAAGAAAGCTCGATGAGTCTGAGAGATATTACGATGAATCCCTATCAATCTTCTTCGATTTGGCTAAGAAAGACAGCAGGTATCTGCATGATATAGTTTCGGTCTTGATCAACAAGGGAAATCTTTCCTACAACTTACGAAAATTCGATGATGCGGAGAAGCATTACGCAAACGCTCTCGACGTCTTAAGAGATCTCGGATCTGAAGAGGAGATTGCGACTGTCTTACATAATCTCGGCGTCCTGTTTCTGACAACGAAGAGATATCGGGAGGCGAGAAAGGTTTTAAGTGAGGCTGTGGAGATAAGAGAGAAACTTGCAAAGAAGGATGAGAGATACATTAACGATCTGATCGAATCCCTTAACAATTACGGAATATTGCTGAAGTCTGAGAAGAAGTTTGATGAGGCTGAGAAGATTTTTGAAAAGGTTTTGATGCTGAAAAACGATCCGGGTGTTTTGCTAAACATCGCATCCATAAAGCTCGAAAAGGGAGAATTCGATAAGGCCAAGAGGGTGGTTGATGAGATTCTTAGACAGCAAAACCTGCCACACTATATTAAGGCTAAAGCACTCATAGCAAAAGCTTTCGCAAATGAAAAGATCGGCAAAATAGATGAAGCTGGGAAGGATTATCTGCTTGCGGCATCCATATCTTATCTGATAACAAGGCAATACAGACTGTCCAATCTGAATTTCGTTATCTGGCTCGAAAAGGCGATGCATCTCGGAGATTATGAGACTAGAGAAGTTGCGAAAGCCATGCTTACCGGACTGGAAAGGCTTTACTACAACATCGAGCCAGATACGAGAGATTTGAGCGAAGATGTGTTTCTGTCAGGGATTATTAAGAAGGCAATAGTCGAAAAGGAATTCCAAGAGTTCGCACCGAAAGATGAGATTGAAAGTGCGGCGTATCTGATAGCCAAAGACGTCATCAAGTTCTACGAATCTATTAAGGATGGTAAATAAATTCGCTATATTATCAATTTTTAGGCAAATCTAAATCCAAATTAATCATGGATTTTACTCCATTAGCTGTCATAAACCTCCTTTTCCGTTAAACAGATTTAGAAACATTTATATATATACCGAGCTAATAAACCGAACAGAAACGGAGGTGAATAAATGAGCGAAACACCATTATTAGATGAACTTGAAAAAGGCCCGTGGCCCAGTTTTGTGAGGGAAATGAAGAAGGCTGCTGCGAAGAACGAGATGGCAAAAGACCATCTCTTAATCCTCGAAAGGTGTTATAAGGATAAAAGAACGCACTGGAAACACGGAGGTATCGTAGCTGTAAGAGGATACGGCGGTGGTGTCATCGGAAGATACTGCGATTTGCCAGAGGAGTTCCCGCATGTAGCAGAATACCACACAATTAGAGTTAACATGCCAACGGGCTGGTTCTATACGAGTAAAGCGTTAAGAGACCTGTGCGACGTATGGGACAAATACGGCAGCGGACTAACGAACTTCCACGGCTCGACGGGAGACATAATCCTGCTCGGATGCCCAACAAAAGCCTTAGAGCCTTGCTTCCAAGACCTCGCATACCTCGAAATACCGTTCGACATCGGCGGTTCGGGTTCAGACCTAAGAACGCCTTGCGGTTGCATGGGGCCGGCTTTATGTGAGTTCGCATGCTTCGATACCCTCGACTTCATATACGAGATGACGATGGAGTTCCAGAATGAGCTACACAGACCCATGTGGCCATACAAATTCAAGATCAAAGCTTCTGGATGTCCGAATGATTGTGTTGCAGCGAAGGCAAGAGCAGACTTTTCAGTAATCGGAACATGGAAGGATGAGATACAGATTGATCAGGAAGCTGTTAAGGAGTATGCGAAAGAAATTGACATACAGAAGGAAGTCGTCGATCTCTGCCCGACGAAGTGCATGAAATTCGATCCGAACACGAAGGAGCTTGAGATAGATAACAGCAATTGCGTAAGATGCATGCACTGCATAAACAAGATGCCTAAGGCATTAAGACCCGGAAAGGAGAAAGGAGCAACTATCCTCATCGGTAGCAAAGCAACGTTCATCGACTCAGCCTTCTTAAGCTGGGTTCTGATCCCGTTCATCGAGATGAAACATCCATACGATAACATAAAGGAGATTCTAAGAGCTATATGGGACTGGTGGGATGAGAACGGTAAGTTCAGAGAGAGATTCGGCGAGCTTATAAGAAGAGTTGGAATGTGGAAGTTCCTCAAAGCGATGAAAGAGGAATACGGCATTGACATCCCAGCGGACGTAAGAATGGTAGAGTATCCGAGAACGAACCCGTTCATATTCTGGAGCCTCGAAGAAATCGAGGAAGAGAGGAGGAGGTGGAAGTAATGGCTGAAGAGAGACCATATAAAACCGATTTTGGTCCACCAGATTTTCGCTTACTGCTTCATCCGGTAATCAAAAAGAACTACGGCAAATGGAAGTATCATGAAGTAATCAAACCAGGTGTAATAAAGAGAGTTGCCGAGAGCGGAGATGTTGTTTACATTGTAAAAATGGGTTCACCGAGATTGCTCGCAACGGATACGATTAGATGGATCGCCGATTTGGCTGACAAATACTGCGACGGCTATCTCAGATGGACGAGCAGATACAACGTTGAGTTCATTCTTACGGATGAATCAAAGATAGATCCCCTGATAAAGGAGATAGAAGAGGGCGGCTTCGTAGTAGGCGGAACATGGGACGCAACCCATGCGAAATACGCTCTAACAAACATCGTCCACACTCAGGGATGGATCCACTGCCATACGCCTGCGACTGAT
Source organism: uncultured archaeon (assembly GCA_964631435.1). GTDB lineage: Archaea > Halobacteriota > Archaeoglobi > Archaeoglobales > Archaeoglobaceae > Geoglobus. The sequence continues at coordinate 4,064 of CAZVXC010000082.1, forward strand.
GCATCAGGTATAGTCAAATCCGTGATGGATGAGCTTATAGACTATTTCAAGGAGATGAAGTTGCCTGCAATGTGCAGAATTTCTCTCGCTTGCTGTCTGAACATGTGCGGTGCCGTCCATGCGTCAGACATATCTATAGTCGGCGTCCACGTAAGACCACCTAAGGTCGATGATGACATGGTCAGGAGGACATGCGAAATCCCATCGACTGTCGCATCCTGCCCATCAGGTGCTTTGAGACCAGATATGAAGAGAAAGACCGTCATACTTGACGAAGAGAGATGTATGTATTGTGGTAACTGTTACACAATGTGCCCAGGCATGCCAATCTTCGATCCAGAGCACGACGGCGTTGCAATACTCGTCGGCGGAAAGGTTTCCGATGCGAGATCAAAGCCAGAGCTTTCTAAGGTCGTAGTTCCTTGGATTCCGAATAACCCGCCGAGATGGCCAGAAGTTGTTCAAACTGTTAAGAAGATACTCGAAACATGGGCTGAGAACGCGAATAAGCACGAGAGGCTCATAGAGTGGATAGAGAGGATAAGCTGGGAGAAGTTCTTCGAGCTAACCGGATTGAAATTCACGCACCATCTGATCGACGACTACCTCTTCGACTACTGCAGCTTCAGAAAGACAGCACAGTTCAAGTGGTAAAACATCATTTTTTGTTTTTTATTTTTGTCATACTTAGATAGGTATAAATACCTCGAGGGCGAAAATTAAATGGTGGTAAAAATGGTAGAGATTTCCCCAGAACTTGAGCAGAAAATATTGGAGCAGCTTGCAAAAAAGCCTTGGCAAGTTAGAGATTTGGCAAAAATCCTTAAAATTAAAAAGAAGGAACTCGACTTAATAGTTCAGCAGTTGATAAATGAAGGAAAAGCAGCATACTGGTCTTCCGGTTCAACAACATACGTAACAACTCCTGAGAAACTTGAAGAAATGGAGAAAGGAAGGAAAGAAGGCTAATCTAATTACTCCTATTTCTTTTTTGCTTCTTTGGTTTGTCTAATTCTATCAATTTTTCAAAAAATTTATATAAGGCATGTATTACCATCGATGGGGTGATATCATGGCGAATATAACTGTCGATAAGGAAAAATGCGAGGGCTGTGGAGAGTGCATCAGCGTCTGTCCCGGAAGCGTCTATGACTTCGATGATGAAGGTAAGGCTGAGCCGGTAAATCCGGATGAATGCACGGAATGCTGCTCCTGCGTTGAAGTTTGCCCGAACGGTGCTATCACTGTTGACGTTTGCGAATAATTTCCCATTTTTTTATTAATTGAAATTTCAATGATGTAATTACGATTCTCGAAGAAAAGGTAATATCGAGCTTTCAATAATGTAATCCGATAACCGAATTCGAAAATCGAATATGATGAGGTGATAGTATGGCTGCCGAGATCGAAAGCGGTGTCTATTTCGAGAGAAATCAAGTTCTACACGAAATCAACCATGCGCTTACGCAAATACTCTCAGGAAACTACGACATAAGCTTAGAGGAGAGGGAAGATGAATACAAAGAGACTTTCTCGCTGATAAACGCATTGGCGTCTCAGCTCAATCAAACGTTCGAGGAGATTTCGAAAATCATGAGAGAGACTGAAAAGATGGCTGAGGAAAATATGGAAGCTATAAACC
>CAZVXC010000083.1:0-5630 GCA_964631435.1 uncultured archaeon
AGGGTGGAAAGGTCGAGATAAAAAGAGATTACGAAAAATAATAGCTCATCTAATAAAATAAAAAATTTAATAAAAAAAACTAAATCTGATCGAACGTCATGATATTAACATTTGACGGAATCTTAACAACACTACCAATTCTAACTCCGACAAGATAGCTTATATTTCTTCTCGCAGCTAAATCTACGACTCTCTGTGTGATAACCCCATCAAACACTATTCCTTCCGCCTTAACATTGTTAGATTTCAGCAACTTTACCAGATCTCTGACAGGAACTTCCTTTACAACCTCGAAATTGCTGTCGAGGAGCCTTGCAATCAAGTTGCCTTCAACTTCCTCCTTATGCTTTTTGAGTAAGTTTGCTATATTCGTTATCGCAGCTTTCTCCTCTTCTTTCTGTTCTTTCGGTTTCTCCTCTCTGTGCTTCAAGATGTGAACCTGCTCTATCGGAACCTTGTTCCTTAAAGCCTTGACTATTTCCTTCTGAGTTAAATCTTCAACTCCCTTACCCTCCGGTGCTCTTGCAACGTAATCTACATCAGCCACTTGCAAAAGTTCCTTTAGTATCAGATCGCCGCCTCTATCTCCGTCGAGAAATGCAGTTACTGTCTTCTTCTTGCTAAGCTCAACTATCGTCTTCGGAATGTTCGTTCCCTCAACGGCTATAACGTTCTTTATACCATGTTTAAGCAAGTTTAAAACATCGGCTCTTCCTTCAACAACAATTATCGCATCACTCTCATCTATAACAGGGCCGGCAGGAAGTTTATCTTCACCGTATTCTATTATCTCCTCCGTTCTTATCGCCTGTCTAACAAGATCGACAATCTTCTCGCTTTCTATCTCTGGCTCCTCGAAAAGCTCTCTCAGAATATCCTTAGCTCTGTCAACAATTTTTTTTCTCTTAGTAGCTCTCACATCCTCTATCTTCCTGACCTTTATCTTAGCTGAACATGGTCCAACTCTCTCGATTGTTTCTAAGGCTGCAGCAAGTATTGCGGTCTCAATTTTGTCTAAGCTACTTGGAACCTTAATTTCTCCGTAGCTTTTGCCACCTTTGCTCTCTATTTTTACCTCAATTCTCCCTATTCTACCGGTTTTTTGAAGCTCTCTTAAATCCAAATCATCACCTAACAAACCCTCTGTTTGCCCGAATATCGCTCCAACAACATCTGGGCGTTCAACAACACCTTCGGCAACGATTTCTGCGTATATGAGATACTTGGTGGTATCACTCGGTGCTTTCATTGTCATCACCTCTCGTTTTTCTCTGCCATTATTGGCAACTTAATTTGGTGGAAATCTTATATATACTTTGTTGATATGAGCGATATGATATATTCCGCATCTCTCATACTCTTCACCCTCACACTTGGCATAGGCATTATCTCGCCGATTTTACCGATATTAGCAAAAAACACCGGAGCTGGAGGGATTTTAATAGGCTTGATTCTTTCCGCTTTCTCAATCTCAAGACTGATCTTTCTCCCCTTATTCGGCAAGTTAAGTGATAGATACAGCAAGAGAATAGTAATTATGCTGGGATTAACGCTATACAGCGTGATAGCTTTAATGTATATCATCGCAAGAGACCCATATCAGTTAATTCTCGTCAGGTTCTTTCACGGAATGAGTTCAGCGATGGCGGTTCCGGTTATACTTGCCTTAGTTGCATCAGTATCCCCTAAGGGGAAGGAAGGCAGATACATGGGGATCGTAAATAGGCCGATATTCCTCGGCATGGCATTCGGCCCGTTCATCGGGGGTTTTCTCACGGATTTGTTTAACGAAAATCTCGCATTTGCATCTATGAGCCTACTTAGTCTCATAAGTCTTGCGATAGCTGCAAAAACGATTCCAGATGTGAAAGTTAGAAAAGCGGTTAAATTCAAGAATGGAATTAACAGGAGGGTTTTCGCTGCTATAACATACAGAGTCCTGAATTCGATTGGCAGAGGTAGTATAATGGCATTCCTTCCTATCTACTGCTATATCATCGGTTTCAATTACACCCAAATCGGCATTCTCATATTCTCGAATCTCCTGATTTCCGGATTCATTCAGCCGTATGCAGGTATATTTGCTGATAAAAAAGGCGTCATAGTTCCCGTTATCTTCTCTAACATCATCTCCGCTCTGATTCTATATATTATTCCGCTATACAAGAGCTTTGCAGTCCTCATAACACTTAATATACTGCTCGGCCTGACATCAGCGTTCTCTCTGCCCGCTGTAAGCAGCATAATAGCGATAGAAGGAAAAAGCTCAGGAAACGTTGGTGGTTTGATGGGATATTTCTCCGCATCGAAGAGTCTTGGAAGAGCTATAGGCCCTATTATAGCTGGATTTCTCTACGATTTTGGCGGAAAAGGTTTAAGCGGTATCAGATTTGCATTTAGTTCCGCTGCAGCGTTCTCTTTGCTTGCGGCATTCATGTTCTCAGTTGTTATCTCAGATGAAGGCGTGGAGATAGAGTAATGCGATTGTGCTCTGCTGTTCGTCAGGTTACGCTTTATGTTTAAAACATCGAAAGTTTCTATAAATCAGTAAATGGCTTTTCTACCCAGATAATTTTTGAATCACCTCCATCCTGTTGGGAGAACAGAACGTCCCTTTTTTACTTGAATCTTATTTAATTCATCAATGTGAAATCGCAAGTGCGAAGCTTAGGATCAATCTTACCTCTATCTTTTGACTTAAAGTATTATACTTAAGTTTTTTAAAAAAGTAGTTCTTCGAATGTGCTCCTTTGCCTACGCAAGGATTTTCCGACATGGAAGCTGTAGAGTGGAGAGATTATGCGTTCATCTGAAACTTTATGTCTTGAGCTCATACACCCTTTAGAACAGCTATAAATCCTGCATTCCATCCTTTCGTTAAAGAGTAGGCTACACATGTCAGAGGTGATATTTAAATTTGATCACCTCGCATAAGGAGTCTTGCGAACAACAGATGATAAAATTGTGAGGTATTGATCGCTAACAGAACATGGAAATCTTAAACTATCTCTACCATGGGCTAACACAAAAAATGTTGTATGAGCAAAATCAAATCCTTATCTTCACATCTTCTAAAGTTACCTCAGGTGCTAATGTGTATCCGACCTGTCTGTATTCTTTGCCCACGCAAACTATCCTGTTAAGGAAATCGTAAATGTTGCCATATATCATCGCACCTCTGATACCTCTGCCATCGTAAATCCCGTTCATTATCTCAACGCTGAAATCACCGCTTACGTAATTTGCCGTATGCGATCCTATGAACGAATGAATATAGATGCCCTCGCATTCTCCTTTCTCATCGAAATCTAAGACGACGTTACTCGGAGCTATCGAGGGATAAGCATCGTATCCATCTCTGAATCCGTTTCCGGTCTTTATCTCTCCGCTTAAATCTGTTAGATAACCGCTAACAACTCCATCTTTTATAAGTTCAGTTTTTTTCGTGGCAACGCCTTCATCGTCGAAAGAACACGAATTCAAACCGAAATCTATATGGGGATTGTCAATTAAGCTTATCTTAAAAGCCTCTTTTCCCATTAGCTCTGCAATCTTGCTTCTTCCCCTTTTTACGTTCTCATAATAGAATGCCGGATATAGAGAGTGGCTTAGCAACTGATCTATAGCTATCGGGGAAAGAGTGATTGTGTATTCCTTACTTTCTATTTTCTCAGCCTTGCTATCTATTTTCGCAAGCTCTAAGGCCTTTTCAACATAGCTTTCCGGGTTAAAAAGCTTCTTGGATTCATTGAATTCGAATGAACTTCCCTTGTCATATACAGCTTCGACGAAGACTGAAGCGTAGCTTTCTTTCTCATTCAGCTCAACGCCGTTAGAATTCCTGACATCTCTCTCAACAACCTCAACGGAATAAATTCCACTCGCAATGTTCTCCTGAGCCAAAATTTCTCCCATCTCTCTGAGATTTTCCTCGTCAAATCTCTCTATTTTCCTGTCAAAAGTTTTCACTTCTCTTATCTTCTCAGGATATGCGAAATCTTTTAGGCTTTCCTGCTTTGCAAGTTTTAACGCTTTCTCAAAAAGTCTCTCGCTCAAATTGTTTCCCGATGCGAATCCGACTTTACCATCCGCTATTACTCTTACTCCAAAACCTTCATCCATTTTCTCCGATGCGAGCTTTATTTTTCCGTTTTCAATCAGAATCTCCTTTGATATGACTTTCTCATGATAAATCTCCCAAGAATCCGCTTTTGTCATCATTCACCACCCACAAACGCTTTAACCAATGCAAAAGGCCCGCCGTCGGCAACGGGAACAGTTTGCCCAGCTTTCCCGCAAAATCCGGGATCAAATGAGATTTCCTTTCCGAGCCTGATGTCTTTCAGTATCTCAAGTGTGTATCCGCTCAGCGATACATCCCTTATCATCTCGGCAACCTCGCCATTCCTTATCATATATCCATATTGGGCGTTGAAGTGGAAATAACCAGTTGCAGGATTAGTTTCGCCACCTCTTGAGCCGAAAAGCATGACACCGTTTTTAGCCTCTTCAACAAGCTCATCCAAGCTGTAATCACCGGAGTCGATGTAAGTGTTGCTCATCCTTACTATCGGGAAATTCAGATTTTCAGCCCTCGCATTTCCCGGAATTCCTTTGAGCTTCCTTGCAGTTTCCCTCGAATTCAGAAAGTTCCTTAGATATCCATTTTCGATTATCGCCTTTTTCCTCGCCTCATAACCTTCGTCATCATACGGATAAAAGCCGAATTCGTGAATCGTAGGGTCGTCATAGACTGTTACGCTTTCATCCGCAACCTTTTCCCCAAGCTTATCTTTGAGTATCGATGCATTCTGCAAAATATGATCCGCTTCAACTCCATGCCCGAAAGCTTCGTGTATAAAGACACCGCACAAAGACGGGTTCATAACAACGTTCATCTTCCCTGATGGCGGTGTTTCGGCATTCGATAAATTTAAGGCGATATCTACTACTTCCTGAGCCTTATCGAAAGCGCCTTTCACAACTTCGAATCCTCCAACTTTCATAATTCTGTCATAATAGAATTGCAGAGTTTTTCCTTTTGCGAAAGCTTGCATTATAATCCCGCATCTCGGAACTGTAAAAACGACTTCTCCACCGGAAGAATTCTTTATTCTCGTCTCTCTGATGGATTCTACATAAATTATCTTCCTGCTCACGATATCTTTGTCCCTCATACTTCTATCGATTTCCGTCAGCATTCTCAGCTTATCTTCTATATCCATCTCAGTAAAAGGCTCTTTCTGCTTGTAAACGAATTTGCCGCTGAAAGGTTTATCGTCAATATCCGCATCTCCCTTCACAATCGCTAACTTCTCAGCCCTCTTAATGCCTTCCTTCTCTCTCACATCTCCTACGAAGTATCCCCAAAAACCGTTTTTAAGAACTCTGAACGCTTTTCCATCAAGTTCTGAGTATCTCGGTTTCTCAACTTTTCCGTCTTCTAAATTGAGCTGAAGAGAACTCGCCTTAACTTCTCTGATCTCATAAAACATGAATGAAGTTAATGAGTTGTCAAATAAGCTTTTTCCTCCTCGACACAATCGCTTTTCCATCGACGACTCCCATATCTCTTCCGGGTATTACAGCTTGCCCGACACCGATTAAAAAGCTGTTGTAATATACAATGA
>CAZVXC010000084.1:0-5613 GCA_964631435.1 uncultured archaeon
CTTGTTTCTTCTTGTAAAATCCCACGATCGTTTTGCGATAAACCAAACCGTCCGTCTCCTCTTCAATATTTACAACGCACAGATGTCCAATTAGATCGTCCAATTCTGCATGTTTAAAAGAATAATACCCCTCAGAAAGTGATTCTATCGATTTTAGAACGGTTCTAACCTCCAGCCACGCTAAGATCCGTCTTAAAAACTTGTCCAAACACATAGTATAAACTACGATCAGTCTGTAAAATCAAGAAAGAAGACTTTTAACACTTTCGTCCCCCTGAAATAATCGTCTCTCTCCGTCTTCCTACACACAAAAGTTGGAAAGTGGTGCAATAGCGTCCAAATTCACCTTTGTGACTGCTTCAAACCCAAGAATTGAGTAGATCCAAAAACCTAGCTCAGAGTAAGAAAAATCAGAAAATCCGGATCCAATCATGGCAGTGAGAACAAGAATCTCTTCAGATAGCTAAATAAGAATGCTGGATCCAGAAAAATTTATATACGATTTAATAATCAGTATACACTATGATAACGATCTCCGCAAGAATTGATAAAGAGATTGCAGAAGAAATCGAGAGGATAGTGAAGAAGAAAGGTGTTGACAGATCTACTGTGATAAGAGAACTGCTTAAGATCGGTATTCAGGAATTCAAACTAAAGGAAGCACTTGAACTTGTAAGGGAGAGGAAAGTTACGGTGTGGAAGGCTGCTGAAATTGCCGGATTGACATACAGAGAGATGTTGGAGAAGCTCAGAGAACATAACGTTCCATTCCCTATCACTGAGGAGGAGTTAGCCCGTGAGCTTGAAGAAATCTGCGGTGAGTAATTCCGGCCCATTAATACACTTGGCAAAAGTAGGATTGCTTGAATTAATCAAGCTTTACGATGTATTAATTCCCGTAGAAGTTAAATACGAGGTTGTTAATAAGGGAAAGGAGAAAGGATTTACAGATGCTCTATTGGTTGAAAAAGCAATAGAAGATGGATGGATCAAGGTTATTAATGTAAGCGTTGATGATAAATTTGCTAAGGCTGCAGAAGTTGCCGGGTTGCATGAAGCGGAAATCGCAGTTGTCTATTATGCTTATAAAAACGGTATTACTGCGTTACTGGATGAAGATGCGGCAAGAGTTTTTGCAAGAGGCTTGGGTGTTAAAGTTAGGGGGAGTTTGGGCTTATTAATCGAAGGTCTAAAGGAGGGTTTAATATCTTACTCAGAAGCTGTTAAAAGTTTAGATGATCTGTCCAAGATTATGTATCTCAGCTCAAATGTGTATAAGCTTGCTTTGAGGGAGATTGAAAAATGGAAGAGGATTTAAGGGAATGTGAGAACCATCAAGTACCTTCCTGTGGATGTTCGTTATTGGCTACGAGATCGAGGAGAGTGAGGGTAAGGTCAAGACAATAAACATCCTCAACACCTTATGAATCTTGGGGTACAGAAGTTTCGATGCTGAAAAGCTTTGGACCCTGTCTTATTCTAAATCTACCAACGAAATCCCATACCCAGCCGGAGTAACCGTAACCACCTACCGATTTTGTGACGAGTGCACCTCTCCAGCTTTCGGAGAGCGGCTCATTCAGGCTAACTGTTCCGAATTTCCCAAAAGTGTAATCTCTAACCTCCTCAAGGTAATCCGCACCTTTTAGCGCATCTGCAATCATCTTTCCCTCTTCTCTCCCGTATACTGACGCTCTCAACCCGTATTTACTATCCTTAGCGAGGTTGATCACCTCTTCGACCGTTTTGAATTTGCACACATAGCTGACAGGACCGAACACCTCTTCACGCATCCCGAGCATCGAATGGTTCGCATCGGCGACAATTGTCGGATAAACGAGGTTACCTTCAATCCTTCCACCACAAACTATTCTTGCACCTTTCCTCTTGGCATCGATCAACTGCCTTTTGATATTCTCAACTGCTTTCCTGCTGATTACGGGTCCAACATCAGTTTCCGGGTTTTTGGGATCTCCTACAACTAAGTTCTTCGTTAAATCTACGAATTCTCTTAAGAAATCCTCGTATATTTCCTCCTGAACGTATATTCTCTCTGGAGCTATGCACGCCTGCCCGGAATACATGTATTTTGACGGGACGAGATCTTTCACTGCTGACTCCAAGTCGGCATCGTTCAAAACGATGAAGGGATCGTTTCCGGGTCCCTCGAATATGAACTTCTTTCTCGCATTCTTAACAGAATTCTCGTATCGTAAAAACGTGCGATCCGAGCCGAAGGCGATAATGGCTTTAACATTTGAATTGTTGATGGAGTAGCTCATGAATTCGTCCCCGTTTCTGTAATCGAATTTTATCGCATCGTTAAAGATCTCCTTATATATCTCTTCAAAGATCCTCGCTATTGCAAAGTCTTTGGATGAGAACCTCACTCTAACGTTATTTCCAGCGAGAAATACGGATGCTATCGATACGTTAAGCCAAGCACTCCCGTTATATGGCAGGACAATGGCAACCTCTTCTCCTTTCCCGCAAATGGGCTTCCTATCCTCTAAGAACTTTACGGCACTTCTAAAATTTCTTAAGCGCTGAATTATCAAATCGACCTCGCGTGATGTATCTTTATACGTGAATCCCACGTCTCTGACTGCCAACTCGATTAGCTCATCTCTCCTATCAGAAATTCTATCTACCAAGCTTAAGATCAATTGCAGTCTATCTTCTATATCCATATCCATCCATATATCATAACCTCACGTGGATAAAAGTATATCGACCGCCGACATAGTTACTGACCTTTGTGAACGCTAGTCCCCCTTCTTAACAATAATCCTGCCATCCGGTAAGGTTGTGACGTACTCGTAACCAGCCTCCAACCACGAGTCGATCTCCTCAACCCTCACGACCTTCTGTCTCGGTCTACGATCTTCCTCATCCAAGATCGCACTCAGAAAACCAGTTTCGAGAAAGGTTCTCGCGGCAATATCGTACTTCGAACGCATGCTCTCGACCAGAGTGGACGGGAGGCGCTCCTTATTCACAGTATACTCGTGCTCGATATCGCCCTTGTGACCCATCCAAAAAACTCTGTAGTCCCGCGGGATGTAGTCGTTAGCTTCCGCCAAGAGGAGATAAGTGTCGAAGTAGTGTCTTAAAAGGTAGGGTCTGAAGTTGAATCCCGCCCGTCTGATCGCTCCCCGCACGAGCGCTGTAACCGACTTCGTCTGAAGGAATCCTCCACCCCTTCTCGCGATGAGGGGAGACTCTTCAGTCAACTCTTCACCCTTAACTCACCCTTAACTAACCTCGAATTGAGGTATATTTCGAGGAAGTAGCACCCTTCTCTGGTTAGGAAGGTGAGGTAAGGGTGCCCTGCTTTGCTCAGGTTTTTGCGAACTTTGATTATTGTAGGGATTTCTTCAAAAGTGACCTTATTCCCGTTCACTTTCAGTTCTGGGAGGTCTCCTATTCTTAACCCATCATTCCCGCTTTTGTTTCCGATTACGTTTGGTCTTATTCCGGAGTAGGCGAGGAGGGAGATTACTGCTCTTTCTTTCACGTTGGCGGAGGAGAGGATTTTGAATAGGTTTTCTCTTGTGGGGACTCTTTCTTCTCTAGATTTCCTGTCTCTCGGTATTTTTATCTTGATGTTGAGTTCTCTGTCGTTAAATTTTAACCAGCTTTTGATTGCTTTTACGTAGGTGGAGATGTAGCTACTGCTCTTCCCCTGTTGTTCTAAGAGGGTTATGTAGTCGAGGATGGATGTTTTTGAGGGTTGTATTATCCATTTGGAGTAGGGCTTGTGGGCTTGTTCCGGTATCTTGGCAGAATTTGTTTAGGGCGTGAGTGTATGTTTCTGCTGTTGTTTCGGCTCCTCTTTTGAGGTTTTCTCGCCATCTTTTCAAGGCGTCTGGGGGGTTCATTGTTGTTTTATTTCGGGTTTGTTTTTTTATTTTTTTTCTAAACTGTTAGGTTAAACCAAAATAAAATAGAATAACCAACATTACAAAAAACCGTAACGGACTTAAACCAAAATAAAAAACTAAAAGCATACCACCAATTCTCACAAAACGTGAACGAGAATTCATCTAATAGAATTCTATTCAAAATGGGGTTCAAAACGAAATAACACAATAATGATCCAAGACTTAAAGAGACTTGAAAATGGTGAAATAAGCCTCGAAGAGTTTAGAAGAAAGTGGACTCAAAAAGGAGAGTGGAAAAATTATGTAAGAGTAATGCGTTATCGTTTGGATAAGAGACTCGTAAACTTTACCATCCGAGAATATTTTTTAACCGATTTTGATGAAGCTTGGGGAAATAATAGAGGAGCTTAAGTTGTTTGAGAGGGAACGGACACCGGCTGAAATTAGAATACTTGGGATAGCCACGTATATTCAAACCTCTTCAACAAGGAGAACTGCTAAAATTCTTTCCGAATTTCATCCAGTTTCTCACACTGCAGTTTGGAAATGGATAAAGAAATTTGAAGAAAAATTACCTATTTCGACTGAGAAGAAGAAAAGAAACCTGATTGCAATAGATGAGACCGTTATAAAAGCGAACAAGAAGAGATATTACGTTTTCTCAGCCATAGACGTTGAAAGAAACGAGCTGATTTTAATGAGAGTTTACACTACAAGGAATTATTTGACAGCAAAATCTTTCATTAAAAAAGTTCTTAGATACTGTGAGAACAAGCCTAGCTTCGTTGTTGATAAAGCACCTTGGCTTATAAGAGCTCTAAAAAGTCTCGGATTAAGATTTAGACACGAAACCTTTCGGTAAGAGAAGTCTGATTGAATCTGTGTTTTCTTCCTTCAAGCAGAGGGTAAAGATTTTCTTTTGTTCCATTAATGCTAAAAATCCGATTAGAAACTGGAATTTGTTTTGTAGGCTATTTATGTTGTATTACAATCACTTGAGGTGGTTAAGTTGACAGAGCTCAGAACTAACACAAGCTATATATTTTTCGAAATCGTAGTGAATTGTAGTGGTATTATGTGCCCTACAGAGAGACTAAGCATTTCAATTGACGAGAACTCAAAAAGAAAGTTAGATTCACTGAAAAGACAAAATATTAGCACAAGTGAGTGCATAAGACATCTTATAGACATAGGGTATACATTATTTAAAGAAAGTGAAGTAGATTATGAAACACTTTCAATTTGGGTAAAACTTCTCGCTAAGAGGGAACATGTAATAATGGATATGGAATATCTACGTTTGATATTCTCAGAACTCGAAAGAATTCAAAAAGAGGACTTTTGGAAAAAAATAAGAGAGATCGCAGCAAGTCATGCAATAGAATTTAAAGTTAGAGGATTTAACTCAGTTGAGGACATCTTGAAATTTATGGAGAAATCAAACTGGTTCGAATTTAAAAAAATATCAGAGGGGGTGTTCTCACTTATCCCTATCGATTTTGCAACTAAAAATTTTATAAAAGTATCTTTCGAGGAGATTTTTAGCAAATTAAGCTTGCCTGTGAAGATTAAAGAGGGTTTCGGTAAGCTTATGATTATTGACTTAAACAAGTGTTCAGAAGAGTAATAATTCTGTAGAACTAATATTAATCCTAATATACTTAATGACACAAATTTAAATTCGTAATAATTAATAATAATAAATTTTAAGTAGATTACGATTCAATTT
>CAZVXC010000085.1:0-883 GCA_964631435.1 uncultured archaeon
GATTGGGATACTAATAGTTGATATACTATCGATTTTCAATTACGCCGGAAAGCTCTTCACTATCTCGGAAAACTATCTTGCTCTCATATTTTCGATCCCCCTATGGGGCTTCGGCTTCTGGGCGTTGGTTGTTAATTTAATTCTGCTTCTGAGATACATCAGGCAAGAATTTCCGTTCTTCTTAGGCTGGTGGAGCTACGTCTTCCCCACAGCAGCCTTTACCCTTGCAACAATCGCTCTCTCCAGAGCGATCGAAGTTTTTAGGTATATCACATATCCGATTTTCGCTCTTCTCATCGTTATATGGGTTCTCGTTTCGATCAATACGATAAAAATGCTAATTCAAAAATAAAAATGGGATCATCTTCTCTTTATAACCTCCTCAAGTTTTTTGCTGAGCGGTTCTTCATGTGTGTATGGGCAAACTAAGTAATGTTCAACCGCCTTTGCGAGTGCATCCTTCGTCGTAACCTCTCCCGTTTTTTTCTTTAATTCTTCTAAGACGTCTTCCGGTAAGACCGTTTGAGCATGTATTATTTTTGCCAACCCTACCACCTCATAATTATTATGTTAAATTCTATATTTAAGCTTTTTGGAATTAAACGTCGATCCGCATGTCATCGAGATATACGCCTTCGCCTTTTTCAACGTAGCCAACGATATCTCCATCGTAAGTCTTTTTTAACGCCTTCGCGTCTTCATCGCTCAGAATCACAATAAATCCCATGCCCATGTTGAATGTCCTATACATCTCATCAGTCTCGATATTTCCAAGCTCCTTCAAAAACTCGAAAATCTTTTGCGGCTTTAGCGGCTTATCTATGACGAATTTAACTTCCTTCAACCTTTTCAAGTTTAACAAACCGCCCCCTGTTATATGGGC
>CAZVXC010000085.1:893-5592 GCA_964631435.1 uncultured archaeon
AAGACTTCGTTGTAAATTCTCGTGGGCTTCAAAAGCTCTTCGCCTATCGTATGATCTTCGAATTTGCTGAAGTAATCGATCTCATTCTTCTCTATCAATTTTCTTGCGAGAGTCAATCCATTGCTATGAATTCCGCTACTTGGTATAGCGAATATAACATCTCCTTCGACAATTCTCTCACCTGTTACGATTCTGTTTTTATCAACGAATCCTATCGCTGTCCCAGAGAGATCCCAGCCGTTAACGATGTCGAGAGTAGCAGTTTCACCGCCTACAAGCGTTATATTCGCAATCTCGCAACCTCTATTCAACCCCTCGCCGATCTCAGCCATTATCCTCTCATCGGGATTGTTCGTTGCAATGTAATCAACCATCGCAACAGGCTCGGAATTTATCGCATACAGGTCGTTCACATTCATAGCGACGCAATCGATTCCTATCGTTCTGAAATTTCCCATTATCTCGGCAACCTTTATCTTAGTCCCGACACCATCTGTTGTTAGAGCTATTCCGAATTCTCCAGCATCTATAACGCTTGCGAAATGATTCATCAAAATAGGCTTTCCCAAACCCTTTCTTACGAATTTTAATGTTGATGCTAAGCTCTTTACAGCCTTCGCCTCTTTCTTAATATCAACACCGGCCTCAGCGTATGTTTTCATATCCAGAGGTTAAGCTTAAAAATTTATAAAGTTATATGCTGCGTGGACAAAATCGGGAGGCTTGAAAAATTCATAAGAAGCTTTGATAGCGTAGCAGTAGCTTTCAGCGGGGGTGTGGATAGCTCGACATTGCTCGCTTTAACGAACAGATTATGTAAGAGAGTTGTAGGGGTTACGATAGCAACCCAAGCAACGCCGAGAAGGGAGATAAGAGATGCGAAGAGAATAGCATCTGAGATCGGTGCGAGGCATGAGATAGTATTTCTGGATATGCTAAGATATGAAAGCTTTGTAAGGAATGATGAGAAAAGATGCTATTACTGCAAGAAGATCATGCTTGAAAAGCTAATCAAATACTCTAAGGAAAGATTTTACGATGTGATCTTTGAGGGAACGAACTCTGATGAATTGAAAGAACATAGACCGGGATTTAAGGCGATTAAAGAATTCAAAGATGTTTATTCACCTTGGGCCATGTTCGGATTCGGAAGAAATGAGATAGAAGGCATTGCGAAGAGAATGGGCTTCGACTTTCACAAAAAACCATCCCAATCGTGCTTGGCTACGAGAATATTGTCCTCGAAGATAACGAAAGAGAAACTTAAAAGAGTAGATATTGCTGAAGAGATCGTTTTGGAAACAACGGGTGTTAAACAGGTTAGAGTTAGGGATTTCAACGCATTCGCAATAATAGAGGTCGGGAGGGATGAGAGGAGAAAGTTATTCGATGAAGCTGTAATTGACAGAATATCTGAAAAGCTTAAAAAGATTGGATATGAGAGGGTTTTGATAGATGCGGATGGCTACAATTAGATTTCTCTTATCTCATCGTAAAGCTCCCTTAAAATCTCCGAATAATCTGCTAAGCCTTTCTCAACTCTGTCCATCTTCTCTTCCAAAGCTCTCGTTCTTTCTTCGGAAACGAACTTCTCGTAATTCTTTGAGAGATAATTAAATACTCTCTTACCTATGTTTGTCGGAATCAGTTTTCTATTCTTTTCGATCACGTAATTCCTTAAAAACAGCTTTTCGATTATCGTAGCATACGTCGATGGTCTTCCAATACCTTTTTGCTTCATCAAAGCAACTATATCGGATTGAGTGTAAAGAGGAGCCTTCGGGACTTTAATTATCTTAGCTTTAAACCTGAATTTCCCTTCTGGAAGAGGTTTTTTAACCCATACGCTCTTGTAAAGCTCATACGCTTTACCCTTGGCATCCACAACCCTTTCCTCCTCTAAAACCCTGCCATCGTATTCTATTCTGTATTTATTTATTTTTACGTCGAAATTCCTGCACTGACTCGCCATAAATCTTCTGAAAATTAGGTCGTATAATGCGAGATGCTTCCGAGTTAGATTCTCGACGCTTATGATCCCTTCCTGAATCAACCTTTCGAGGCTGTATCTATCCACTGCCCTCGTAGGTCTTATGCATTCGTGCGCCCCCTCTTTCTCCCATTTCCTTCCGACAAAGTCGTCTCCGAGATATTCTTTCGCAATCCTTAATCCAACATCGCTAACAGTCGTTGAATCCGTTCTGTGGTATGTGCACAATCCAGATTCGAATAGATCTTGAGCAATTCTCATAGTCTCATTTGCGGAGAGCTTTAAAATGCTGTTGGCATCGTTTAGCATGGTATCCGTTGTGTATGGTGGTAAAGGCGTCTTCGATTCTTTCCTTTCTTCAATCAAACTGATATTCAGCTCGATTTCCTCTTTATCCCAATTCTCTATCGAAATACCGATCTCATCTATTACAGCGACCTTCTTCTTTTCTTTATTCTCCTCAGCTCTCTCAATTATCCATCCCAAAACGGGTGTTTGTGCTCTCCCTGCGGAGAGATTTCTGTTATTAAAAACATCCCAGAGCTTCTGACTCAATACGAAACCGATCCATCTGTCCTCTATTCTTCTAACTATCTGAGCCTTTACGAGATTCTCGTCTATATCCCTCAGGTTGTTTAATGCATTGACTATCGCCTTCCTCGTAACCTCATGGAACTCAGCCCTCTTTATCTCCCCGCAATTCGTTAGAAGATTCTTTATGTCCCATGCAATTTTCTCACCTTCAGCGTCCGGGTCTGTTCCTATTATAACATTCCCAGCCTGCTTTGCAAGCTTTCTTAAAAGTTCTATCCTGCTTTTTGAATCATCTATATTGCCGCTTCCACATTTCGGACAGATCGCCTTTTCCTCAGTAAATTGATAGAGGCAATCTCTGCACTTTTTTATAGATGCGTAAATCGGTCTGAAAACGTGATTAACTTCAACGCCGTGAAACGCTTTGTTTGTTATGAGGTCTGTTATGTGTCCTAAGCTTGCGGTAATCAAAAGGACTCTATCTGTTGTCGGAACTTCGTAAGCTAACGCAACTCTGTCATCGTATCTAAATATTTTTATCGTCGGCTGACCGAAAAATTTTGCTATCTGCTTCGCCTTCGTCGGACTTTCCACGATGAAGAGAGTTGGCTTTATTATATCCTCAGCTTCGCCTCTCTTTCTGAATCTGTCCCTCGTCTCATCTATCTCCTTTATGAGAGCATCGATATCGATTTGGTCTAAGCTCTTGAATTCTATATCGTAATACTTCGCCCTTTCAACGAATGCGTTCAAAACATCTCTATCATCCTCCAACAGAAAGCTTGCTCCCTTCGTAATGCCTCCGGCAAATAGTCTCGATGCCCTGCCAGATCCTTGGATGTAAGTTCTTAAATCCGGAAATATCACTTCATTAGCTCTGACGACAACGTCTTTCTCTTTGTATCCCCCTTTGCTTATAAGTTCCTTTAAAATCTCTCTAAGCTCTCTTTGCTGCTTATCTGAGAGTGAAGAGAGATAAGGGATGAATTTCTTTACTCTTTCATCATCTCTGAAGATTAAGGCGAGAACTCTGAGCATCTTGACAGATATATCATCTATATCTTCGATTCTGATTCTGAACGTTGGTGCATGGTAAAAGACGACGAATCTTATTCTTTCCGGCAGGTCTAAGCCTCTGACTAAGGTTCCGTAGAAGTAAGCCGTTCCTACGAGATAATCTATTTCGCCTCTTTCAAATAGCCCGTAATCTTTCTTGCTTGTTGCAGATACGATTCCTATCTTGAATTCATCTTTAAGCTCCTCGTAAATCCTTTCAGCATCTTCGCTTCTCCTTGCGTAAATTATCCCACCCTTTCCCATCAGTTTCAGAATGCTTTTCAGATCTGCAATCTCAGCGGAAGCTATCGCTATATCCTCCACATTTCTGACTGCATGCGTTGTCGATCCCACATCGAAACTTAGAAGCTCTCTGAATAGATTCGCTTTCTCACCCTTTTTTGCAGTCGCCGTCGATACCATCAAAACTCCTCTCGCCTTTCCTTTCCAACCTTCTTTCGTTTTGTGGAAGCCGAGAAGAATCAGGATTCTGTCAACGTTTCTCGATGCCTTCAAAACAGCATCGACATCATCAACGAATATGAAATCGAATGTTGTGTCTACGTCTTTAAAATTCTTCGGTAGAAATGCCGTCGTTGTGATAAGGATATCATAGCTCTTATCTTTGAGAATCTCGAAGAATTTTTCTTTCTCAGCTTTTTTGAGATTGCCGTGATAGAATGCGACAACAAGTCCATCATTCTTTTCATTCAAACAAACGTTCATTCCGAGCTTGGAGCAAAATTCCTTTATCCTCTCAATAGCCTGATTAACAAGGATTGTCGTGGGAAATATCATGTATGATCTCTTTTTCATCTTCGCAAAAAATATCGCCATCAGAATTCCGAAAGACGTTTTTCCAATACCTGTCGGAGCGACTGCTGCGAAGCTTTCACCAAAGAAAACTCTTCTCGCCCAAAATTTCTGAATACTTCTCATCTCGCCAATTGTCTTTTTGAAAAGTGCCTCGAATTCTTTCAGAAGCTTATCAACGAAGCTAATGCAGAGAGGCAACTTTTTGCTTCTGCAAAATCTCTTTTCGATCTCGAAATCAAACAAATTTCCGTTACAAATGTTGCAGAGATTTTCATATTCCACGAATATCATTGAGATTAGATC
>CAZVXC010000086.1:0-5572 GCA_964631435.1 uncultured archaeon
AAGGTATATAATTTTTGAGAAATTTCTCATTTATCATCTTTGTGTTTCTTCTCGATCTCCTCCATTTTCAGCAACTCCTTATATTCGCCTTCGGTCATCTCCAAGATGTAGCTGCCGACGTAACCGCAATTCTTGCAGTAGTATTTTCCCGTGTATCCACCCGCATCGAGTTCTATTTCTGTGGATTTACATACCGGACAGACTAAGATTCTCTTCGTCATAAGCCTTGTTCATCCACATAATATATAATCCCTTCTAAACCTCCCTAATGACCTTTTTGAACACCTCAACAAATCCGGATATGACCTCTTCGCTCACATGCGGCATGATAACCATCCTTATAGCTTTCGGCTCTCTTATCGTAGATATAACCCATCTCCTTTTGTAAAGCTCCTCCTTAATTCTTTCAGCCTTATCAGTTCTGAATGCTACAACGTTCATAATCGGCTCTATTACCGGCTGGAAGCTAAGAGTTTCGAGTTCCTCAACTAAAATTCTCGTATTTCTCAAGCAATTTCTTACTATCTTTCTCATACCTTCGAAGCCGAGATGTTTTAACACAGCGTAACTCGAAGCAACTCCCGTTCCCGGACGGGTTCCGGTTAATGTGTATTGGGATTTAACAGTCAAATACGGTGTCTCAACCTCAAGTGCTTCCAAAAAAGTTCTATCTCTGAACAGAATTCCTCCTGCGGGTATCGTTGCCATTCCCATTTTGTGGGGATCAACTGTTATCGAGCTTACTCCATCAATTTCGAAATCGAACGGAATTCTTTCATCCATAAAAGGAATCACCAATCCGCCGAATGCGGCATCGACATGCAAGCAAATATCTTTCTCGATAGCAATACTACCCAAGCCTTTTATGTCATCAACCTGTCCTAACTCTGTTGTTCCCGCTATTCCGACTAAGGCGATAGTTTTATCATCTATCAATCTCTCGACATCGCCAAGATCGACTTTATAACATTCATCGAGTTTAGCTCTCCTTATTTCCACTCCGAGAATATCTCCTATTTTCTCGAATGAGAAATGGGCGGATTTCGGAATAACTATATTCGGATTATCAACCCTCTTCAAATTCCTTGCCGCCCTTATGCCTTGTATATTTGCCTCAGTTCCTCCTGAGCATATGTATCCGCTCGCATTTCTATTGTTAAGCAACTCTCCGATCATTTTTATTACCTCTGCTTCCAACTTGTTCGTTCCAACGAATATTCCGGGATCTCCGAGATTCGTTTCTATGAAAAGCTTATGTGCCTCGACGGCGATAGGATGTGGAATGGTGCACATCGAACTTAGAACTCTCGAATAAGGGATATCTTCGCTTCTGTATCTCCTTAGCTCTTCGATAATCTGCATGCTTTCCAATTTCGATCAAGATTTTTAAAGACATTGATGAAGGTGCTATATGAACATCGCAATCTTAGCGGGCGGGAGAGGGAAAAGAATGGGATACGTTGAAAAATCCCAGATAAAAATCTGCGGAAGAAGGATTATAGATATCCTGCTTGAAAGATTTCGTAATTGTAATGTTGTGATCGTTTGCAGAGATATTAAGCAAGCTGAGATGTTTAATCATGAATGCATCTGCGATAGAGTTAAGAACTTCGGACCCTTATCGGGCATTTATTCAGCTTTAGAATATTTCGAGGATCATACTGCTGTTATCGCAACAGACATGCCGTTTGTTCGCAGAAACGTCGTTGAAGAAATTTTTAAGAAAGCTAAGGAGCTGAACACTTCGGCTTTAATACCATACTGGAGAGATGGGAAATTTGAGCCTATGCTCGCTGTTTATTCTCCAGAGGTAATGGGTGAAATCGAGAGAAGCTTTAGAAAGAACGAGAGGAAAATTTTGGATCCGATTTTCAGATGTCGGAATGTCTTTCTCTATGATATCGAATGTTTGAGAAAATTAGATAAACAACTTCTTTCCTTCTTCAACATAAACACTCATGACGACCTGAAAAGAGCTGAGGAGATATGCTCGTCGATCGATTTGGGAGAGTTATAACGAACCTCAGAATATCTGTAACTTCGAGATGCAACCTTAACTGTTTTTACTGCCATAGAGAAGGTTATTCAACAGATTCAGAGCTAACACCGGATGAAATATCAGAATTCGCTGAAGCTTTTAGAAAACTTGGAATAAGGAAGGTGAAGATAACTGGCGGGGAGCCTTTGATTAGGAAGGACATAATCGAGATAATAGAGAAATTGCCGGAGTTTAAGGAAATATCCATGACAACGAACGGAACTCTGCTTAAGAAATATGCGGAGGATTTGAAGAACTCCGGATTAAGCAGAGTGAACGTTAGCTTGGACACTCTCGATAGAGAGAAATACAGAGCTATGACGAGAGGAGGGAGGATAGAGAAAGTAATTGACGGCATCGAAGCGGCAGTGGAAGCTGAACTAACGCCGGTTAAAGTTAACATGGTGGTTATAGACGGTTTCAATCTCGATGAGATAGATGATATGATTGAATTCGTCAGAAAATTTAAAGGGAAAGCGATATTGCAGCTGATAGAGCTTGTTCCTCTGAACAACAACTTCTCTGGATATTTCGATGTCTATTCGCTGATCGATAAATTCAAGGATGCTAAGGAAGTTAGAATAAGGAGCATGCAGAGGAGAAAGCAATTCATTTTCGACGATTACGCTGTAGAGCTTGTGAAGCCTGTGGACAACTCTGAGTTCTGTAAAGCCTGTAATAGAATAAGAATAACAGCCGATGGAAAAATAAAGCCCTGTTTGATGAGAAATGATAATCTCGTTGATATAAGAGGTTTGAAAGGGGAAGATTTAATAAATGCTATAAAGAAAGCGGTTTTGCTGAGGGAACCATACTACAAGGGGTGAGTGAATGATAGAGTTGAAGATAGATGATAAGAAGATACCTCTGAACAAATTCGTCAGAGAGGTGTTTCTGAAAGTGATATTAGCTTTGGTTTCAACGCTGAAAGGCTACAGCGATGAGTGGGATAAGATAGAGATCGTTATCAAACATGAGAGAAGACCTTAAAAAAATCCCGGAATACGTTCCGGGAAAAGGCATTGAGGAGATAAAGAGGAAATACAAGCTTAAAAGGGTAATCAAACTTGCCTCGAACGAGAATCCATACGGCTGTTCTCCGAAGGTCTTGGAGGCGATAAAGAATTTCAGAGAACTTAACATATATCCTCCCTCAGATTTCACGGAATTAAGAGAGAGAATAGCGGATTACGTTGGCTTTGAGTCGGATATGATAGTCTTATCTGCTGGAATGGATGGCGTTCTCGAAAGCGTCTTCAAAATGCTTATAGATGTTAACGATGCAGTTTGCTTCGCAATTCCGACGTTCCAATACTACTCGATTCTGTCGAAGATATACAGAGCTAAGGAAGTCAAATTAAAGAGAAATACGGATTTTAAAATGGACTCATTTCATCCAGATGCGAAGCTTACAATTATATGCTCCCCCAACAATCCTACGGGGAATGTCGAAGATTACGATTTCGTAAAAGAGGTTGTCGAGTCCGTGAAGGGATACGTGTTCATAGATGAGGCTTATGCTGAGTTCACAGACAAGCAATTGCTAAGATTTGCTGAGAACGAAAATGTAATCGTCGGAAGGACTTTTTCTAAGGCATTCGGTCTCGCAAATTTAAGAATAGGATACGCTATCATGCATCCGGATTTGAGAAAAGGATTTATGAAAGTCAACACACCCTTTCCACTCTCAACAATCTCCGCAATAGCAGCGATCGAAGCACTCAAGGATTTGAAATGGATGAAAAGCGTTGTAAAGAAGATAGTCTCTGAGAGGGAAAGGATGTTCAAAGAATTAAGGGAGATGGCAAATGCTGTAAGGTCTGAGGCGAATTTTATATTTTTTGAAACAGATATGCAAGCAGATTACGTAAGCGAAGCGCTTGAGAGGCGAGGGATAATTGTAAGGAATCTAAGGAATTTTGAGGGAGCAAGCGATAGAGCTTTGAGAGTTAGCATCGGTAGAGAAGATGAAAACAAAGCATTCATAGATGCTTTGAGGGAGATACTATGTTGGCTATAACAGGAACACCGGGTGTTGGGAAAACAACAGTTGCAAACATCCTTAGAAAGAGAGGATACAGGGTTGAGAGCGTTAATAGCATAGCAAAAAAATACGGTTGCCTGATCAAGATCGGAGAAGAGAGGGTTGTGGATATTGAGAAGCTAAAAAAGGTTTTTGCAGAAGATTTGGATTTTATAGAAGGTCATCTAAGCCACTTTCTTGCAAGTAAATGCGTCGTTTTGAGATGCAATCCCTTAGTTTTGAAAGAGAGGATGAGAAAGAAGGGATGGAGGAAGGATAAGATTCTCGAAAATCTGGAGTCGGAATTGATAGATCAGATACTGGTTGAAGCTCTTGAGAATTGTGATGAAGTTCATGAGATAGATACGACAAATTTAAATCCCGTTGATGTTGCAAATGCTATAGAAGACATTTACAGAGGCAAGAAATTTCCTCTCGGAAAGATAGATTGGATATCCGTTTTGGGAGATAAAATAGATGAGGTTATAAGAAAGATTTAGAGCATCCAAACGATCTTCTTCTCAACATCCCTTCTCGGAGGAACTGGAGGTTTCTTAGCTGGATAGCCGACGGTTACGACTGCAACGAGCTTTTTATCTCTCACACCCAAAGCCTGATTTATCTCGTCTTCCACATGAACAGGCCCAGTCATCCAGCACGTTCCGAGACCGAGAGCGTGTGCTGCGAGAAGCATGTTTTGTATCGCCGCAGAAACACTTTGAACATCGCTGTAATCATCACCTGTCGGAATGTAATATGCGAAAATTACGACAGGAGCGTTGCCGAGCGTCTGGAAGAACCTTTTCGTGAATGAAATTACCTTCGGATTATCGGCGTAGAATCTCTCAAGTCTCGGAAGGATTTTTTCGTAGGCTTTGCTCAATATATCTCTCAGCTTCTGCAACCTTTCCCCGCCAACAACGACGAAAAACCACTGCTGTCTGTTCATAGCTGATGGCGCCCACATAGCAAGCTCCAAAATCTTTTCAAGCTTATCTCTCTCAACATCTCTATCCTGATAGATCCTGTGGCTTCTCCTCTCTTTTATTATCTTCTCCAAACATTGAAAACAATCCATAAAGTCTTTTAGCAAATATCTTATATCACATTTTTGATTTAGATTCATGATATACATCCAGCCGATAGGAAACGTTAAGAAGGAGCTGTTAAATTTCCTTGCAGAGAAGCTTAAAATGAAGTTTTGGAAAATTGCAGGAGATGTTAAAATACTCAAAGAGATTGATTTGCCGTTTTCATGCTTTAATTTGCTGAGAAAGCAATTTAATTCCACTTGCATCCTATGTTCCTTAGAGCCGAGATGGATAACTCTTGGCGTAATCGATGCCGATCTCTACGCAAACAGAATGAACTTCGTTTTCGGTGAAGCTGAGCTTAACGGTCATAGAGCTGTGGTATCTCTTTATAGACTCAGAGGAGATAAGCTTTATGAGAGAGCAGTTAAAGAAGCCACTCACGAAATAGGGCATGTTCTCGGATTAAAGCACTGCAGA
>CAZVXC010000087.1:0-5569 GCA_964631435.1 uncultured archaeon
CGATTACATCGGCAGAAGAGTGGCGCCCGGTCAAAGCAGGGAATACAGATTGCAGAGGGCTGAGCAAGTTATAGATCAGTATTTCCTCCCTCATATAGGGACTGATAAAGAGGCGAGAAGAGCTAAAGCCTTCTTCTTAGCAAGGATGGCGGAAGCAGTTTTCGAATTCTACCTGGGCTACAGGAGCGAGGATGATAAGGATCATTACGCAAACAAAAGGCTTAAGCTTGCGGGAGATTTAATGGAGGAGATTTTCAGGGTTGCGTTTTTAAGGCTTATAAGGGATGTCAAATATCAGCTTGAGAGAGCGAAGGTGAGAGGTAGATCGATGAAGATGACGACTGCTGTCAGAAGCGATGTGCTAACGGACAGAATAATGCATCCCATGGCTACCGGAAACTGGGTAGGGGGCAGGACTGGTGTATCTCAGCTCATAGACAGGCATAATTATATAAGTCTTTTATCACAGCTGAGAAGAGTTATCTCACCTCTATCAAGGTCTCAACCTCATTTTGAAGCAAGAGACCTGCATCCAACTCAGTTCGGAAGGATTTGTCCGAGCGAAACGCCAGAAGGGCCGAATTGCGGTTTGGTTAAGAATTTCGCTCAATACGCAGAGGTTAGCGTCGGAACGAATGAGGAGGATATAAAGAGGGTTTTATTCGGCTTGGGTGTCGAGCCTATCAGGGGGTGAATTATGAGGAAATGTAGAGTTTACGTTAATGGTGCGTTAATCGGTTTCATCGATGATGGTGAGATGCTTGCGAATCAAATAAGGGAAATGCGAAGGAAGGGTAAGATTAGCAAGCAGGTTAACGTCGTCTATTATCCAGATTCAAATGAGGTTAGGATAAATACAGATGCTGGAAGGGCGAGAAGGCCGTTGATAATAGTGAAGGATGGAAAACCACTCGTTAGCGAGGAGGATATAGAGAAGCTTAAGAGGGGTGAGATAACGTTCGATGACTTGGTTATTCAGGGAAAAATCGAGTTTCTCGATGCTGAAGAGGAGGAGAATGCGTATATCGCTATAAATGAAGACGAGATAAGCGATGAGCATACTCATCTCGAACTCGATCCATCGTTGATAGTCGGAATATGCACGGGAAGCTTGCCCTACTGCGAGCATAACGCATCTCCCCGTAACACGATGGGGGCTGCGATGATAAAGCAAAGCTTGGGCTTGCCTTATTCGAATCTGAGATTCAGAGCAGATACGAGAGGTCATCTCCTCCATTACCCTCAGAAACCGATCGTTATAACGGATACGCAGAGAGAGATAAGATTCGATGAGAGACCGGCAGGACAGAATTTCGTCGTTGCAGTCGTCAGTTACGAAGGATACAATATAGAAGATGCCCTTATATTTAATAAAGCAAGCATAGAAAGAGGTCTCGGAAGATCGCACTTCTTCAGAACATACGAGGCTGAGGAGATGAAGTATCCCGGTGGTCAGGAGGATAAATTCGAGATACCTCCATCCGATGTCTCAGGATACAGAGGAGCCGAAGCTTACATGCATCTCGATGAAGACGGCTTGGTCTTTCCGGAAACGGAAGTTGGGCCTGATGACGTTTTAATAGGGAAGACTTCTCCGCCGAGATTCTTGGAGGAACCTACAGAACTCGGAATTTCTCCGCAGAAAAGAAGGGAGACTTCTGTAACCATGAGAAGCAATGAAAAGGGGATTGTTGATGCAGTCTTTTTAACGATATCTGAAAACGGGTCGAAGCTTGCGAAAGTTAGAGTTAGGGATCAGAGAATACCCGAATTGGGAGATAAGTTTGCATCGAGGCACGGGCAGAAAGGAGTGATAGGTTTAATTGTGCCTGAAGAAGATATGCCGTTCTCAGAATCCGGAATCGTGCCTGATATGATAATAAATCCCCACGCAATCCCGTCGAGAATGACCGTAGGGCATGTTCTTGAGATGATTGGTGGCAAGGTCGGATGCTTGGAGGCGAGAAGGGTTGATGGAACGATATTTCACGGAGAGAAAGAAGAGGACTTAAGGAAAACCCTACTTAAATACGGATTCAGTTGGACTGGAAAGGAGGTTATGTATGACGGCATCACCGGAAAGAAATTCTTCGCAGACATATTCGTCGGAGTAATCTATTATCAAAAGTTGTATCACATGGTTTCGAGCAAGATTCACGCGAGGAGCAGAGGGCCTGTTCAGATTCTGACAAGGCAGCCGACTGAGGGAAGAGCGAGGAAAGGAGGATTGAGATTTGGAGAGATGGAGAGGGATGTTTTGATAGGTCATGGTGCGGCTCTATTGCTGAAAGATAGATTGCTTGAGGAATCTGATAAGGTTGAAGTTTGGGTTTGCAATAAATGCGGACATGTGGCAACATACGATTACAGAAGGAGAACAGTTTACTGCCATGTATGCGATGACGATAGCGATATTCATAAGGTTGAGATAAGCTACGCATTCAAACTGCTCTTGGATGAGATGAAATCGATGTTTATCGTTCCGAGATTGATCTTGGGAGATAAGGCGTGAGGTGGTGTTATGATACCAAAAAAGATAGCTGGGATTAAATTCGAAGTTCTAAGTCCAAGAGAAATAAGGAGAATGAGCGTTGTCAAGATCATCTCTCCCGAAACTTACGATGATGACGGTTTTCCGATTGAATTCGGGCTAATGGACCCTCGCTTAGGAGTAATCGATCCGGGATTGAAATGCAGAACATGCGGAGGGAAAGCTGGCGAGTGTCCGGGGCATTTCGGGCATATAGAGCTTGCCGCACCCGTTATCCATGTCGGCTACGCTAAGCTGATAGCAAGGCTGTTAAACGGGACTTGCAGGGAATGCGGAAGGATTTTGCTAAAGAATGATAGGAGAGATAAGTACATAGAGGAGATTGAAAAGAGGAAAAAGCTTGGGCAGGATTATGAGGAAGTTGTAAAAGATGTTTTCAGGATAACGAAGGCTGCAAAGAAGTGTCCGCATTGTGGTGCTGAGCAAATTGAGATAAAGTTTGAGAAGCCGACGTTTTATTACGAGAACGAACATAAACTGACACCACGAGACATAAGGGAGAGGCTTGAAAAGATTCCCGACGAGGATTTACCAGCTTTCGGAATAGATCCAAATGCTGCAAGGCCTGAGTGGATGGTGCTGACCGTTCTGCCTGTTCCGCCAGTAACTGTCAGACCTTCGATAATACTTGAAACCGGCCAGAGAAGCGAAGATGATTTAACGCACAAACTCGTCGATATAATAAGGATCAACCAGAGATTTTTGGAGAATAAGGAGGCGGGAGCACCTCAGCTAATTTTGGAGGATCTATGGGAACTTCTACAATACCACGTAACGACGTATCTCGATAACGAAGTTAGCGGCATACCGCCAGCAAGGCACAGAAGCGGGAGACCGCTGAAAACCTTGGCTCAGAGATTGAAAGGGAAAGAGGGCAGATTCAGAGGGAGCTTGAGCGGTAAAAGGGTTAATTTCTCAGCAAGAACAGTTATAAGCCCCGATCCGAATTTGAGCATAAACGAAGTCGGCGTTCCTCAGGAGATTGCTGAAGAGCTAACCGTTCCGATATACGTTACAATGAACAACATAGACGAGGCAAGGGAGTTCATATTGAGAAGCGAACATCCAAAAGCGAACTACGTAATAAGACCTGACGGAAGGAGGATTAGGGTTATAGAATCAAATAAGGAAGAGATCGCGGAAAAGCTTGAACCGGGATGGATAGTTGAGAGGCAGTTGATGGATGGGGATATAGTTCTATTCAACAGACAGCCTTCCCTGCATAGAATGAGTATTATGGCACATTACGTAAAAGTTCTGCCTTATAAAACCTTCAGGTTGAATCCTGCCGTGTGTCCGCCATATAACGCTGATTTTGACGGGGATGAGATGAATTTGCATGTTCCTCAGAGCTTAGAAGCTCAGGCTGAGGCGAAGATACTTATGGCAGTTCAGGAACACATACTCTCTCCAAGATTCGGAGGCCCTATCATCGGCGGGATTCACGATCACATATCTGGCTTATACCTGCTTACGAGAGGTGAAAAGTTATTCAGCAAAGAGGAGGTTATGGAACTCATAAAGCCTCTCGAAGTTAAAGAACTCGTAGAGCCTAAGATTATCAGAGATGGAGAAGCATACTGGACGGGAAAACAAATTTTCAGCATGATCCTTCCTGACATAACTTTGGAATTCAAAGCTGAGATATGTCAGGGATGCGATGTGTGCAAAGGAAAGGACTGCGAGAATGATGCTTATGTAGTCATAAAGGATGGAGAGCTTATAGTGGGGACTATAGATGAGAAAGCTGTCGGTGCTTTCAAAGGCATAATTATAGATGAGATCGTCAGGAAATTCGGGAATGAGGAGGCTAAGAAATTCATAGATAACATGACTAAGCTCGCAATAAGGGCGATTATGCATACTGGATTCACAGTAGGGATTGACGATGAAGATATACCTGAGGAGGCGAGAAAGCAGATAGAGGAAGTCATCAAGGAAGCTGAAGACAAAGTATGGAAGCTAATAGAAACATACAAAGCGGGCAACCTCGAACCCATGCCAGGAAGGAGTGTTGAAGAAACCTTAGAGATGAAGATAATGCAGGAACTCGGAAGAGCGAGAGACATGGCTGGTAAAATTGCGGGAAAATACTTGGGAATGGATAATGCTGCGGTAATAATGGCTGTAAGTGGTGCTCGTGGATCGATGCTCAACCTAACCCAGATGGCGGCATGTATAGGTCAGCAATCTGTAAGAGGAGAGAGAATTAGGAGAGGTTACACATACACAAATCGAACCCTGCCTCACTTCAAACCCGGTGATCTCAGTGCAAAAGCGAGGGGTTTCGTCAAAAGCAGTTACAAAGAAGGTTTGAATCCGATAGAATTCTTTTTCCATGCCGTCGGAGGTAGAGAAGGTTTGGTTGATACTGCTGTCAGAACTTCGCAATCCGGTTATTTGCAAAGAAGGCTGATCAACGCTCTGCAAGACCTCAAAGTTGATTATGACGGAACTGTGAAAGAGCAGACATCAGGATTAATCGTTCAGTTTAGATACGGAGAGGATGGCATAGACCCCATGAAGAGCTTTAGAGGTAAGGCTGTGGATGTTAAGAGAGTTATAAAAGAGATTTTAGGAGAGTGAGATTATGGACGATTTGATTAACAGCTACCCTTTCCCCGAATATGTTAAAAAAGAGATTAAAGAAGAGCTTGAAAAGATTAAAGTTGATAGAGAAACGGCAAAGAGGATAATCGAGAGATGCTATGAAGTCTATCTCAGAAATCTCGTAGAACCGGGAGAGGCTGCCGGGATAGTTGCTGCTCAATCCATAGGGGAACCGGGAACCCAGATGTCCCTTCCTTGGGCTGAGAAGATAATAATCAAAGAGGGCGAGAATGTTAAGATAGTTGAGATCGGCAAATTCGTCGATGAATGCATCAGTCATTTCGGATTTGTTAAGCAGGGAATTCACGAAATATGCGATTTGCCGAAAGATGTTTACGCATTAAGTTTGGATCAGGATGAGAAAGTTCGATGGAAAAGGATATCAAGCGTTATAAGACACAGATTTAG
>CAZVXC010000088.1:0-5472 GCA_964631435.1 uncultured archaeon
TATGTAGATTGTTTTGGAACTGAAAAAGTTTCTAGAGAAAAAATAATAGAAGTTGCAAATATGGAGCAAACTTATGAGAAAAAAGCTGAGAAATTTTTAGAAATGATCCGGTGGGGATATAATGGCTGACAGAAGAAAACGTGGAACGAAAACGAGTAAATTTGGAGTTTCCGGTAGAATAAATCACGATTCCAGCGAATTTTATTCCAGCAGATTATATAATGATATCGCAACCGAAAAAAAGGTTGAATACGTGGAAAACGAGATCCCTCAGGATGTGCTAAATAAGATTTTTTGTAAAAGCAGCGAAAAAATGGAGGAAATACCGGATAATAGCGTCCATCTGATGGTTACATCACCGCCATATAACGTAGGAAAAGAGTATGATAGAAACTTATCTCTCACAGAATATCGGGCGTTCCTTAGGAAAGTTTGGAAAGAAGTATATAGGGTCTTAGTCCCCGGAGGTAGAGCATGCATAAACATAGCAAATCTAGGAAGAAAACCCTACATTCCGTTACATTCATTTATAATCGAAGATATGTTAAATATAGGCTTCCTAATGAGAGGAGAGATTATCTGGAATAAAGATGCAAGTGCAAGCCCTTCTACCGCATGGGGTAGCTGGCTATCCGCCAAGAATCCAACCTTAAGAGACATTCATGAATACATTCTCGTTTTCTCTAAGGATACGTTCAAAAGGGAGAATCCTAAGAAAAGAGAAAGCACAATTTCGAGAGAAGAGTTTTTAGAATTTACCAAAAGTGTTTGGACTTTTCCTGCGGTATCTGCAAGGAAAATAGGCCACCCCGCACCATTTCCCGTAGAGTTACCATATAGATGCATTCAGCTATATACATTTAAAGGTGAGATCGTTTTAGACCCGTTTATGGGTAGCGGGCAGACTGCTATTGCTGCAATTAAAACCGGAAGATATTATATTGGATACGAAATTAACGAAGATTATGTAAGACTTGCCGAAAAAAGAATTAAAGAGTTTTTATCCGAATTTAAGTCTCCTAAGCTTCTCGATTATCTATGACACAGCAGACCTCAGCGATCTCACAGGAGTTATCTGTATAAAATCATCAATGCTAATTCTCGCTTCAACACCGTAAACGGAGGATATCAAATCGGGAGTCAAAACAGATTCAGGCTTGCCTTGAGCATAAACTTTCCCGCTATTGAGAACAACAAGCCTATCGGCATATCTCGCAGCAAGATTCAAGTCATGTAATATTAGAATAGTCGTAACATTCTTCTTTACGGTAATTCTTTTTATAAGATCCAGAATTTCGAGCTGATTCCTCACATCGAGATTCGAAACGGGTTCGTCCAGAAGTAAAACTTTCGGTTCTCTTACGAGAGCTTGTGCGATAAGGACAATTTGTCTTTCACCACCGCTGAGCTGATTCACGAATTTCTTTGCATGCTTTCTCAATCCCAACTCATCTAAAACGCTCTCTGTAATCTCTAAATCTTCCTTGCTAATTTTCCACGAAAGATACGGTATCCTCCCAAGCAAAACAGTTTCGTAAGTCGTTAATATTCCGGGTATATCATTTTCCTGAGGCAGATAGCTGACCATCCTTGTAACCTCATCTCTGCTCATTTCTTTAATATCAACTCCATCAAACAAAATTTTTCCAGACTCAGGCTTTATCAAATTCGCTATAAGCTTTAAAAGTGTTGTCTTCCCAGCTCCGTTCGGGCCTATGATGACTGTCATCTCCGCTGGGTGGGCATTTATGCTCACATCTTTCAGAACCTGATTTGAGGAATAGCTAAAAGAAACCTTCTTAACCTCTATTTTCACCATATCTGTCGCCTCCCTCTCATGATTAGGAACATGAAGAAAGGTATGCCGAGCATCGAAGTAATTATGCCTATCGGGAATATAGCTCCGGTTACAACTACTTTGCTCACAACTGCACCGGCTGAGAGGATTGCAGCACCGCACAAAACTGATCCAATTATTAAAAATCTCTGATCCTCCCCAATTAAAATCCTCGCAATATGTGGAGCAACCAAACCAACAAAGCCTATTATTCCGACGAAACATATTGCAGCAGAAGTTAGCAGAGAGACGTAAATTAGAACCTCAATTCTCATAGCTTCCGTATTTACGCCGAGTGATTTCGCTTTTTCTTCACCAAGCCTTAAAGCTGTGATTTTCCAAGATTTGAACAGCAGTAATAATGTTACGATCATCAATACAACAGCGACGATCTGAGATTTAAGAATTGTAGATTTTGTTAAACTGCCAAACAACCAGAAAACTATTGCTTGTAGAGTTTCTTCGCTTGCGTAGTATTCGAGTAACGCTAAGAGGGACTGAAACATGAAAGATATCGCTATTCCACCGAGAACTAAGGTTTCACTCGTAAATCCTCTTATCTTTCCGATGAACATTATGAGCATGCACGTTAGAAATGAGAATGCGAAAGCGTTAACCGGAATAACGAATTCCATAGGAATACTTGGCAGGAGCTTAATTCCGAGAACGTATGCCAACGCTGCACCGAAGCCAGCTCCGGCAGACACTCCGAGAGTGTATGGGCTTGCAAGTGGGTTATTCAGAATTGTTTGCATCTCAAGCCCAGCCAAACCCAAAGCTCCGCCGACAAGCAGAGCCATTAGAGTCCAAGGTAATCTGTATTCCCAGATTACGACATGCGTCGTATCATTGCTTTGTGAAACCAAAGCCCTGATTATCTCGTAAATTCCAAACTTGATTGGCCCGATCATTAGATTTAGAGAAGAAACAGCTATGCATGAGATTAAAAATAGGAAAATAAATAGAAATCTCTTATGCACAAGCTCTGAATACAGACTTTGTTTTTCAAGCATACTACTTCAATCCCACGGCCCAAGTTCCGCTGTAGTTTACTGGCAGAAATAGTCTGTGAAATTCTTTCCAAGATTGTTCTGGGTGGATGTCTTTGAATTCATTCGGATAGAACCATTTTACGAAGTACTGCAGAGCTACGAAGTCAAATATGTGTCCGTGAACGAAGTAAATGTGTATCGCATAGACTCTCTTATTTTTGACCGCACTTATATTATTCCAACCGGGTCTTTTAATAGCTTCTTCGAGCATCTTTCTTGAAACATTCGCATCCACGTTGTAGCCCAGATCAACGTTCCAGCCCTTCTTCCCTATGAAGATTATCACATCGGGATTCGCTTTTAAGACATATTCCGGATTTATCTCTCCTGATTGCTCTAATACATCTGCAGCAATGTTCTTCCCGCCAGCAAATTCGATCATCTTTCCTCTGTAATGATTTCTGCCGTATGTAACCCATCCTTTTCCAAGCAGAAGAACTTTCGGCTTCTTATACTTATTTTCAACTTTCTTCAATCTTTCGAGTATGTTTTCGACTTGCTTTTTATAGTAATCTATAAGTTTCTTAGCCCTATCCTCTTTTCCAAGAAGTTTTCCGAGTATTAGCGTGCTTTTTGTATGCGTCGTTATGTTAAACGGCTCGTAGTAATCTATGAACACCACTGGTATCCCAGCTTTGCTTAGCTTTTCAACATCCTCTTTCACGTATTTATACTGCTCGGCAGACATTATAACGACGTCTGGCTTCAGTTCGATAACCTTTTCAGCGTTAAACGTCCCCTTCCATGGATAACCAACATCGGGTATGTTTTTGATCCATGGATACTTCTCTGAATAAACCTCCCATACCGTGGGTCTTCTACCCTTCCAGTAGTATTGACTCCAGCCCACGATTTTCTTCAAAGCATCCTCTCCACCGACAGCTAAGAATTCCTCAACATTGAATGTTATGACTACTCTCTTAACAGGCGTCTTCACCTGAACATTCCTTCCAAGCAGATCCGTGATATTAACTACTTTCCCCTCACTCTTCTCTTTAACAGGCTGTGTGCAGCCGAGAAGAGATATTGCGAGGATGCAGACTAAGCATATTAAAACCGCATTCCTCAACTAACTCACCTCCTTAAACGCTTCAATCATAAAATACGCTTTGTCTGAGAGAGCAAGTCTGTAAAAGAACGGCTTTTGCTTTAGCATAGCCTTTCTTATCCAGCTCAAATCTCTTGCAGATACATCAACAAGCCCAGAGTTTTTGAAGAGTTCAATAGCTTTTTCAACGCTTAAACCTCTTTGAAATGGTAAATTTTTTCTCACCTCTTTCATACAGCTGTAATTTTTCCATATATTCCTCTTTTCGTATATCGCTACCAGAATTCGTCCAAGACATCTTTTGACATCAAAATGTTTATTGTCCCATCTTCCGTCAATCGCAATAACTCTACCCCCATCTTTTAAAACCCTTTTCCATTCCTTAACAGCTCTCTCCGGATTCGGGAGTGTCCAGAGTAGATGCCTGCATATAACCGCATCAAAACTCTCAGATTTGAATGGTAAGTTTTCTGCATCTCCCTGCCTGAATTCAACGCTTACTTTTGCCTTTCTCGCCTTTTCTTTCGCAACCTTTAGCATCTGCCTCGATATGTCAATCCCGACAACTTCATGACCGAGTTCTGCGAGGATTAATGCGAGAAATCCTGTTCCTGTTCCAACATCAAGTATCCTCCTCTTCTTATCGAAAATCTTCGATAAAACACTTTTCCAGATATCTCTTAAATCAGTATGAGTCGGAGATTTGTCGTAATCCTTTCCTCTCTGTTCCCAATACTTTTTTATGAGCTTTTTTATCTCCGTCTCCATCTCATTTCACCGTGATAGTTAAAGTTGTTGTTATGCTTCTCTTATCAAAAACTCCGGCAATCTTAGACTTCTCATCGATGTATTTTGCCGAAATCAAATTCAAACCTCTCACAAGCTCGATTTCAGCATAGCCGTTTTCAGTTTCTATTGTCTTATGTCCCCTGATATTTTTCAAATTCAGTTTTGCCTCGATAGGTTTATTTCTGAAGAAGATATTAACACCTATTTTATCTCCATCTTCGAATTTTTTAACAACCTCTGGCACTATGTCAAATTCAAAAATCGGGGTGTCAGTTCTTTCGTGCTTAGTTATATAGCTTTTCGCAAAGCCACATATCAATCGAGCCTCTTTTACAGCGTATCCTAAGCTTGCAACATAGCTCCTCTCTCCAAAAACCCATTTGTTGTCTTCGGTAAGAGAATAGATACCTCTGTCATACTCCACAGCTATCGTGCCATCTTTTTCTGCATCGAATTCTAAGAACAGGCTTTCCTTAGATGTTGAATCTCTGTCGCTGCCGATAGCTAATGCATGCTCCCTTCTATCTGGATCTATAACGAATGCCCTTCTAATCAATTTCGGATCGATTTTTCCGTCTGTTTCCGGATAATGCCCCCATTTTAGATACGCTCTTCCGTTACCTACTTCTATCCATGCTTCGTGATTGACAAGCTTAGAGATTCTCAACACGTAACAGCTTCACCTTTTTTCTTAAAAATCTTTCGATTCTTAAGATTTTTTAAGAATATTTTATGTAGATATATCA
>CAZVXC010000089.1:0-2925 GCA_964631435.1 uncultured archaeon
CATCCGATTAGCCAAACGTGTATTTCACGCAATACCTTCGTGGTTAAAGCTATGAATGTTAAAAAGCTTACGCTGTAAGAAAGACATAGCTTGATGAAAACCTCATTGAAGAATTAAAACTTAAAAAAGAGCATGCAAAGCTAAAATACTGCAACGAAGAATCTAAACTCGAACTAACCTCACTTAAATTCCTACATATAACAACAGTTTTATAAACCCCATTTTTTAGGTTATACCGATGAGATTCGAATTATCTGAGAGGCTAAGAAAGCTACCGCCATACCTTTTCGCCGAGCTTGATGAGATGAAGAGTAAAAAAGAGAAAGAAGGCTTCAAGGTTCTCGATTTTGGCGTGGGTGATCCCGATTTGCCAACACCAAAGCATATAGTTGAAGAGATGAAGAAGGCTGTTGAAAAGGTTGAAAATCAGAAATATCCCACTTACGAAGGGAAAAGAGAGTTCAGAGAGGCTGTAAAAAATTTTTACAAGAGAAGGAAAGGGGTTGATGTTGAGGAAGATAGCATAATAGCGTTGATAGGCTCCAAGGAAGGCATAGCACATCTACCCTTAGCCTTCGTTAATAGCGGAGATTACGTTATATACACCGAACCCGGATATCCCGTTTATCATGCATCAACCGTCTTTGCTGGAGGGATTCCCTACGAAATCCCACTAAAAGAGGAGAACAACTTCCTTCCAGAACTTGAGAGCATACCCGACGAGGTTGCGAGAAAGGCTAAGATTATGTTTCTGAATTATCCGAATAATCCAACTACCGCGGTTGCTGAGATGGATTTCATCAAAGAGGCTGTGGATTTTTGCATAGATAACAACATAATCTTAGCCCATGACGCTGCATATAGCGAGATAGCATTTGATTACAGACCGAGAAGCTTTTTGGAATACGATGAGGCTTTTGAATGCGTGATAGAATTCGGTTCCCTTAGCAAAACATACAACATGACCGGCTGGCGGATAGGATACGCCTTAGGCAACAAAGAAGCTGTTAGCGGGTTGCTTAAGATAAAAACGAATGTCGATAGCGGAGTTTTCAATGCAATTCAGGATGCAGCTATAGCGGCATTAAATGGTGATGACGGCGTTATAGATGAGAACAACAGAGTATATAAGGAGAGGAGAGATTTCCTCGTTGATGGATTGAAAAAGTTGGGTTTCAATGTTGAAAAGCCGAAGGCGACATTTTACGTATGGCTTAAAGTTGGTATGCCGAGCATAGAATTCACGAAAATGTTGCTTGACAAAGCTGCAATATTGGTAACACCCGGAATAGGATTTGGGAAAAGCGGAGAGGGATTCGTGAGATTCTCCCTAACCAAAGATGTTTCCGTGATTAAAGAAGCTTTAGAGAGGATGGAGGGGATTGAAATTGTTTAGTTCAAGAAACGGGATTTTGTATATAGAGGATGTCGATTTCAGAGAAGTTGTTAAGAAAGTCGGGACTCCCGTTTATGTAACCTCTCTCGCACTGCTTAGAGAGAATATAGAGGCTTTCAAAAGATGCTTTGATTGGGCTAAGGTTCTCTATGCTGTGAAAGCGAACAACAATTTAGCTCTCATGAAATTGCTTGCGAATGAGAATTTCGGTGCGGATGTTTTCAGCTTCGGTGAGCTTTATTTGGCTTTGCTCGCCGGCTTTGATAAGAACTTCATACTGTTTAACGGAAATTCGAAGAGCGATGAGGAAATTAAAGCCGGAATCGATGCTGGGGTTAAATTCAGCGTTGATAGCTTCGATGAGCTATACACAATCTCGGAAATTGCTGATAAAGTTGTAAAGATTGCTTTCAGAGTGAACCCAGATATAAGCCCGAAAACGCATCTGAAGATCGCAACAGGTTTAAGAGAATCGAAGTTCGGAATTCCGTTTGAGGAAATATTGGATGCATATAAACATGCGTTAGACTTACCGAATATAGCTCCCGTCGGCATTCACTGCCACATAGGCAGTCAGATAAAAGATGTTACCCCTTTTGTCGAAGAACTTGAGAAGATGTTTGAGATAGCTGCGAAGGTTGAGAAAACAGGTGTAAGGCTTGAATTTCTCGATATGGGCGGAGGTTTCGGAATAGACTATGAGAAAGGCGAGAAAACTGATATCGAAAGCTTCTCTAAGGAGCTTAAAAAAGTTTATCTCAGAGGGCTTGAGAAAATTGAATCGAAACCTGAGCTTTGGATAGAGCCGGGAAGGAGCTTAGTTGGAAACACGACCGTTTTGATTACGAGAGTTAATGCTGTTAAAAGGGCTTACAAGAATTTTATCGCCGTTGATGCGGGATTCAACATCCTTATAAGGCCGGTAATGTATGATGCGTATCATAGAGTTGCAGTTGCGAACAAAATGGATTTCGAGGCTGAGGAGTTATATACAATCGCAGGCCCAATATGCGAGAGCGGAGACATTCTTGCGAAAGATAGGTTGCTGCCTGAGGTCGTTAAGGGAGATTACATAGTTATCTTCGACGCTGGGGCTTATGGTTTCGTTATGAGCAGTCAGTATAACGGAAGACCGAGATGTGCTGAGGTTCTCGTCGATGGAAAAGAATTTTACGTTACAAGAGAGGCTGAGAGTGTAGGTGATCTGATTTATAAGCAAAGGATTCCCGAAGTTTTTATGAGGTAAAAAAGCTAAGCTTGGGAGTTTTTTAATTTTAAACGATTCTTAATGATTCATTTTGACATTTATAAATACTGACGGATTGCGAAAACAATTTAAACATAATTGAACGTTAAACTTAACATTAACTGGAGGTGTAACGCATGCATTTCGAATTAACAGACGAGCAGAAGGATATTCAGAAAGCTGCAAGGGAATTCGCCCAAAACGAGTTCACGAATGAGAGAGGAAGATTATACGATGAAAAAGAGGAATTTCCACACGAAATTTTTAAAAAAATGGCCGAACT
>CAZVXC010000089.1:2935-5453 GCA_964631435.1 uncultured archaeon
ATTTGATCTATGGAAGAAAGCTTGCGAACTCGGATTTATCGGAGTTCACTTTCCTGAGGAATACGGCGGAGCAGGAATGGGGATCCTTGAGAACACGTTAATTGTAGAGGAATTTTGTAGGGCTGACACGACGATAGGTAGCGCGATAATCTTAGCCGATTTCTCATCAGAGGTGATAATGAGGTTCGGAAGCGAGGAGCAGAAAGAAGAGGTTCTGCCGAAAGTTGCATCTGGAAAAGCTATCACAGCCGGATGCTACACAGAACCTGAGGCGGGAAGCGATTTGACGGCTATAAAAACGAAAGCTGAGAAGGATGGAGATGAGTGGGTTATAAACGGAAACAAGATTTTCATAACGAACGGGACGATTGCAGATTACTTTATAGTCTTAGCCGTAACCGATCCAAATGCTAAACCACGATACAGAGGATTTTCAACTTTCTTAGTAAGAAAGGATGCCGAAGGTTTATCAACGAGCAAAATAGGCGGCAAACTCGGCATAAGAGCATCGCCAACTGCAGAAGTCGTTTTCAAGAACGTAAGAGTTAGTGAAGATGATGTCATAGGTCAGCTCAACAGGGGATTCTATCAGGTTCTCGAATTTTTCGATGAAAGCAGAATAGAGATAGCCGCCCAAGCATTGGGAATTGCACAATGTGCTTACGATAAGACCTTAGATTACGTTAAACAAAGAAAGCAGTTCGGACAGCCGATAGCGGCTTTTCAGGCTTTACAGCATAGATTGGCACATCTCGCTACGATGCTTGAGGCTACAAGGTTGCTTATATACAAAGCGGCTTGGAATTACGATAAACACGGAATAGATCCAACTCTAACAAGTATGGCTAAGTATCTTGCGGGGAAGTTAGCTGTTCATGTGTGCGATGAGGCCGTTCAAATGCACGGTGGCTACGGCTACGTCGCGGAAAATGATGTCGAAAGATATTTCAGGGATGCGAAGATAACTGAGATATATGAAGGGACGAAAGAGATTCAACTTAACACCATCGCTAAGGGACTTTTGGGTAAGTTTTAGGGGGTGATTTTTATGAGCGAGAAGTATGAGGATATAAAGAAGAAAAGAGAAGAATGGGAGAAAAAATGTTTGAAGCCATATCTCGATAATTTTGGCGAGAGGCAAGAGAGGTTTGAAACCCTTTCTGGTATAGAAGTTAAGAGAGTTTACGATCCTACCGATATCGAGCATATTGATTACTTAAGAGACATCGGCTATCCCGGCGAGTATCCGTTCACGAGAGGAGTTTATCCGACGATGTATAGAGGGCGTTTATGGACTATGAGACAATTCTCAGGATTTGGAACGGCAGAGGATACGAACGCAAGATGGAAGATGCTGTTAAAAGAGGGGCAAACGGGCTTAAGCACAGCCTTCGACTTCCCGACGTTGATGGGTGTGGATAGCGATGATCCCCTCGCTGACGGAGAGGTTGGCAAAGTAGGCGTTGCCGTCGATACGCTCAAAGATTTTGAGATTCTGTTCGACGGAATACCTCTCGATAAGGTCTCGACATCCTTCACGATAAATCCGCCCGCAGCGATTATACTCGCTATGTATGTTGCAATAGGCGATAAGCAGGGAGTTCCGAGAAATCAGCTCAGAGGGACGATACAGAACGATATGCTAAAAGAATTTCACGCTCAAAACACATTAGTCCTTCCTCCTGAGCCGTCTGTGAAAATAATAGTGGATATATTCGAGTGGGGAATTGAGAATGTTCCCAAATTCAATCTGATAAGCATCTCCGGATATCACATAAGAGAAGCTGGCTCAACTGCTGTCCAAGAGCTTGCATTCACGATAGCTGACGGAATGGCGTATGTCGAAGCAGCAATAGAGAGAGGGATAGATATCGATAAGCTCGCTCCGCAGCTAAGTTTCTTCTTCAACTCTCACAACAATTTCTTCGAGGAGATAGCGAAGTTTAGAGCAGCAAGACGAATGTGGGCGAAGATAATGAGAGATGAATATGGTGCGAAGAATCCGAGATCATGGTGGCTCAAATTCCATACGCAAACAGCGGGATGCAGTTTGACTGCACAGCAACCTCTGAACAACATAGTAAGGACTACGATCCAAGCTATGGCAGCCGTTCTCGGAGGAACGCAGAGCTTACACACGAACAGCTTTGATGAAGCGTGGGCTTTGCCGAGCGAAGAGGCTGTCAGGGTTGCACTAAGGACACAGCAGATAATAGCGTATGAAAGCGGGATACCGGATACGATAGACCCCTTAGCAGGAAGCTATTACGTAGAATGGTTGACAGATAAGATGGAAAAGCTTGCATGGGATTACATAGAAAAGATCAGAGAGATGGGAGAGGGAAGCATGTTCAGAGGAGTTCTAAAGGGGATAGAGAACGGGTTCTTCGTGAAGGAGATAAGCAGAGCCGCTGCCGAATACCAGAGGGATGTCGAAGAGGGTAGAAGGATAAGAGTGGGCGTTAACAAATGTGTGATAGATGAAGAACTCAAGATACAGATCAAGAAAGTTGATGAG
>CAZVXC010000090.1:0-5430 GCA_964631435.1 uncultured archaeon
ACCGGGGTCGCGGGATCCAGAGTCCCGCAGGATTGACCACTACCCCACGGGGCTATGGGCTCGCCCGGATTCGAACCGGGGATCACTGCCTCGTAAGGGCAGCGTCATAACCCCTAGACCACGAGCCCTCGAATAGCTTTAAGCGAACTATTGAATTTAAGTTTATCGCTTAGATTTTTATTTAGAGAGTGCGAGGGTTCTAAAGCATATGCTGAGAAGAAACAAAAAATTGGAGAGGAAGATTGCTAAGGAAAGGATAGAGTATCTCTTAAGTAAAGCGGATGAGATAAAATACGATGATTATGAGCTGTCGAAGAGATACATCGAGCTTACAAGAAAAATAGCCCTGAAATACAGAATAAGATTGGGAAAGAGGAAATACAGATTTTGCAAGAAATGTCGTTATCCGTATAGAGCTGATAAAATCAGGGTTAGAATAAGTAAAGGCGTCGTCAGGATAACCTGCCTTAACTGCGGGTATGTGCGAAGAATTCCAATAAAAGCGAATAGAAAGATTTAAATAGCGATATGTTTCACCATACATAACGGGTGAGACTATGAAGAGATTACTGATAGCTTTGTTAGCGTTTTCACTTCTGTTCGGATGCGTCTCTCATCAGAAGGCTGAGCTAACGATATTCCATGCAGGCTCTCTAAGCATTCCTCTAAAACAGATTGAAAGCGGTTTTAAGAGCTATGCAAAAAAGAAATTGGGTGTGAATGCTGATTTCAAAGATGAAGCGAGTGGAAGCGTCATGGCTGTTCGGAAGGTAACTGATCTCGGCAGAAAAGCTGACATCGTCGCTGTTGCTGATTATTCGTTAATCCCACAGCTAATGGTTCCCAAGTATGCTAATTTTTACATCCT
Source organism: uncultured archaeon (assembly GCA_964631435.1). Taxonomy (GTDB): domain Archaea; phylum Halobacteriota; class Archaeoglobi; order Archaeoglobales; family Archaeoglobaceae; genus Geoglobus. Next base: position 869 of record CAZVXC010000090.1, read on the forward strand.
TTTCGCAACGAACGAAATCGTCTTAGCTTACACGAACCAAAGCAAGTATTCAAACATAATAAATTCAAGCAACTGGTATGAGATCCTAGCGAAACCTGATGTAAGTTTCGGCTTTAGCAATCCTAACTTGGATCCGTGCGGTTATCGATCGATAATTGTCATGAAATTGGCAGATATCTATTACGGCAAAAACATCTTCGGTCTCATAGAAAATAACACGAACATCTATTCTATTCAATCGCACATTTTCGTCCCGAGGGAAATCAAGGTTAGGAGCAGTAAGATAAAAATAAGACCGAAATCTGTGGATTTACTTGGTCTCCTCGAAAGCGGCGCTGTTGATTACGTATTCGAATACAAAAGCGTAGCTGAGCAGCATAAGCTTAGATACGTTAAGCTTCCTGACGATATAAATCTTGGAGATTTTAAGAAAGCGAACTATTATTCGAAAGTCAGCGTAACGATAGGCTCGACAAATAAGACGATAGAAGCTAAGCCGATCGTATATGGTGTTACAATTCCAGATAACGCAGCGAACAGGAAACTTGCAATCGAATTTCTTAAATACATGCTGAGCGAGAAGGGTAGAGAGGTTTTCGAGAGGAATCATCAAAATTTCTTACGTCGTTGTATAGCGTTCGGGAAAGTTCCAAAGGAATTGGAAAGTCTATGTCTATGTCAAACGTGAAATTTAAATTCTTTATCTCTATTTTTAGCGGAGTTCTAATCGCTTTCATAATCCTACCGATAGCTTTAACTCTGATAAGACAGACTTTTGATATAAACGCTCTTTTTACAATACTCAGAGACGAACAATTTCTAGAGGCTTTAAAGAATTCTATTCTAACCTCCACGGCAACAGCGATAATATCTCTCATATTCGGTGTTCCATTGGGATATGCACTTGCGAGAGAGGAATTCAGGGGAAAGAGCTTAGTTCAGGGTATAGTTGATGTCCCAGTTGTTATACCCCATTCTGTTGTCGGAATAATTCTGCTTTTAACATTCTCCTCCTACATCCTTGATAATTATCTCGGAATAATCCTTGCAATGCTCTTCGTTTCCTCACCTTTCACGATTAATTCCGCAAGAGATGGCTTTTTGGCTATTGATGAAAAGATAGAGCATGTCGCAAGAACATTGGGGGCGACAAGATTTAAAGTCTTCGTAACAATCAGCTTGCCATTAGCTTTCAGATCGATTATTAGTGGTGCAATTCTAACGTGGGCGAGAGCTATAAGCGAGGTCGGTGCAATTCTTGTAGTAGCGTATTATCCAAAGACGGCACAGATTTTGGTGATAGAGTATTTTAACAATTACGGATTGAGATTAGCTATGCCTATAGCGACTGTAATGATTGTCATGAGCTTAACAATGTTCGCACTTCTGAGGTGGTTAGGTGCTAAGGCTTGAGAGAGTTTCGAAAGCTTGGAAGATCTTCAGTCTAAAAGACATAAGCTTTGAAGTAAGAGATATGGAATACTTCGTGATCCTAGGCCGTAGCGGTGCGGGAAAAAGCCTTTTGCTTGAGACAATAGCGGGAATACATATGCCGGACAAAGGAAGAATATTTCTTCACGGAAAAGATGTAACGTATTTGCCCCCTGAGAAGAGGAATATCGGATATATCCCTCAGAACTATGCACTTTTCCCTCATCTGACTGTTTACGATAATATCGCTTACGGATTGAAAGTCAGAGGTGTTAACGACGATGAGAAAATTCTGGAAATCTCGGAAATACTTGAAATCAGGCATCTTCTAACGAGGAAGCCGAATAAGCTTAGCGGTGGAGAGCAGCAAAGAGTTGCGATCGCAAGAGCTTTGGCAATAGAGCCGGAAATTCTACTCTTAGATGAACCGTTCTCAAATCTCGATTACGTGTTGAAAGAGAAGCTGATTGAAGAGGTGAAAAAATGGAGGGAAGAAATAGGATTTACAGCTATTCACGTAACTCACGATCTCGATGAAGCTTATAGGCTTGCAGACAGGATATGTGTCATGGTTGATGGAGAAGTTGTTATGATAAAAGATAATTTAAATTCGGAGAACTTCAATCATGAAGATCTGCTTAAGATTCTGGATAGAAAAAGATGGTAAACATGTTATGGGAAAAGGAGGATATGAAATTCTTAAGGCTATAAAAGAGGAGGGATCAATCTTGGGAGCGTCAAAAACGTTAGGGATGTCTTACCGCTTCGTTTGGAATTACATAAAGAGGATGGAGAAAGTGCTCGGAGATAAAGTTGTCGTAAGCAAAAAAGGCGGTATAGATGGGGGTGAGACTCATTTAACAAAGCTTGGCGAGGAGCTGATAGCGAAATATGAGAAGCTCGAAAGAATCTTAAATTCTGCTTTGAGCGGCGTTGAAGGTGTTGTAAAGGATGTTTTTGATGGTAAAATTGTTATCGAAGCTAATAAAGATTTCAGCGTTGGCGATAGAGTTTTTGTCTCCAAGCTTTGATTGATATGATTTTCTCTAAAATAAGTGTTATATCTTAATATAACAAAAACCAAAAGTGTTATTAAGTGTGATACCGATTCGATTAAGATGGACATGGATATCTTAGACAGCCTGGAGATCGAAGAACTGCTGGAATTGGAGAAGAAATTCAGGCGAATTTACGAGATGGAATTTGAGAAGTTTAAAGAGATACTGAGAATGTTGATTGAGATGGGTTTTCATAAGCATGAAGATTTCAGAATCCTTATTGAGGATTTCAAAGTTTGGAAAAAGGTTAGAGATACCATCGAGAAAAAGCGTAGGTTTTATTAAACTATCGAACAAACAACAGCTATGCCATTTGGTAACTATTGGCAACGTGAGGAAATTATGCCCCTGAAGGACATCTATGATATTCAGACGAAAAGGCTCAGATGGGTTGTCAAGCATGCTTACGATAACGTTCCTTTTTACAGAAAAAAGATGAGGGAGCTTAACGTGAGTCCTGAAGACATAAGGAGGAGAGAGGACATAAGGAGGCTACCTTTCACAACTAAGGAGGATATAAGGGATAATTACCCATTCGGATTGATAGCCGTAAAAAAAGAGGATATCGTGAGGATACACATGTCCTCTGGAACGTCCGGGAAGCCGAAAGTTGTTGCCTATACAAAAAACGACATTGAAAATTGGATTAATACAGTTGCAAGATGTCTATACATGGTCGGCATGAGGGAAAGGGATGTTTTCCAGAACATGGTTAATTACACTTTATTTACAGGCGGCTTAGGTTTTCATTATGCCGCTGAAAGAATAGGTGCGTTAGTTGTTCCAAGCGGGACTGGAAATACTGAGAAACAGATCCAATACATGCTCGATTTTGGGACAACGGTTATTCATGCAACGCCAAGTTACGCTTTAAGGATAAAGGAGGTTGCCGAAAACATTGGTATCGATCCGAAATCATTACCTCTGCGAATAGGTTGTTTCGGAGCGGAACCTTGGAGCAATAACACGAGAAAGAGATTGGAGGATGCTTTCGATATAAAAGCTTACGATAGCTACGGATTGAGCGAGATGAACGGTCCGGGAGTTGCTTTCGAATGTGAAGAGCAAAATGGCTTGCATATCTGGTTTGACCACTATTTCGTAGAGGTTGTAGATGAGAATGGCGAGGCTGTTGGAGAAGGCGAGAAGGGAGAGCTTGTTTTGACATCTCTGACAAAAGAAGCCATGCCGCTGATAAGATACAAAACAGGAGATATAACTTATCTCATGGATTATGAAAGATGTTCCTGCGGTAGAACTCATCCGAAAATAAGCAGAATACTCGGAAGAGCGGATGATATGATCGTTGTTAGAGGAATTAACGTTTATCCGAGCCAGATAGAACACGTTCTGATGAACATTCCAGAAGTCGGAGATCACTTTCAGGTGATTATTACGAGAAACGGAACACTTGATGAAATTACTGTGAGAGTTGAGATGAGAGATGAGATATTCACCGGAGAACTCTCAGATTTCAGAAGAATTCAGGAAAAAATCGTGAAAGCATTGCAGAAAGAGCTTAATATAAGGGTGAACGTTGATCTTGTTGAGAGAGGAACGCTAGAAAGATTTAAAGGAAAAGCTAAGAGGGTTTTAGATTTAAGAAAAGAGATATGAATTACAAATTTGAGTAATTCGATGGGATCGCAGATGTTTTAGAACTCAATCTAACTAAACTTAGTTAACGAGATTCTGATGGGACACTGGAGAGGGGAATATGTCATGCTAGAGGACTGAAGAGGAGAAAAATCAGGTGCAGTTGAGATTAATCCACTACACTGGTAAGTATAGGGCGATTGAGGCATTTGCAAAAAGGCGACCAGCTGATGACGTCCTCCTTAGGGCTTGGCAGGTGCTAAAAATTGATTAAAGCAACAGCTCTCCGCCTAATGGATTAACTTGCAAACCAAATTTTTCAAGTCTGTAACCCATAAGAAACCAGCGTCTTTCTCTTTATCAAAAAGTGTTTTCACTTTATGATTGTGCAAATTGTCTTATCGACGATAAGTTCCTACTTTCTTGGATTTGTCGGTCTCACAATATTGCTGTTCTTAGCCTTATTTCTACGTATCC
>CAZVXC010000091.1:0-5345 GCA_964631435.1 uncultured archaeon
GAATGGAGAGAGGGCTATTATTCTTCTAATTCCATGCTTTTTTTTTTTTTTTTGCACCTCAGCTATGTATCTCCTAAATTCTTCGACGTAACCCATGTTATATATTATCTCACCACAGCAAGGCTCATCTTTCAGCAAAGTAAAATCATATCCGAGTAATTTAAGCAGAGAAATTATCTTGTTAACTCTTTCAACATCTTCTTTCCTTCGAAAAATTTTCAAAAACCTGCTAAAATCGGATGTGAATATCCTCGAAAGCCTTATCAGCTTTGAGGAGAATCTCAATAGGTTTTTCATAACGTTAATATTCGGGAATATGCATCCGATGAAAAGCAATGTATCACTCTCTTTTTGCCCTTCAAAATTGTTCTTAAGACCGAATGGATTTTTGTGTCTTAACAAATTCTTCAGTATGATCTCATTCTGCGTGGGAATTTTTTCTTTCGGAACAAAGCTTCTTCCAGCGATTATGATCTCAGGAATATCTAAGTTGAGAGGACACTTATCCACGCACGACGCACACGTTAGGCATGTGAAAAGAGACTTCGCAACCTTCTCTGTAACCTCTATTTCTCCTTTTTTCAGCATTATAGCCTCCTGAACTCTCCATCTCGGTGCGAAAACTATGTCTCTGAAATTCAGAAATGTCGGGCATGCCACTTCGCAATAGCCGCACAGGGAACATTTCTCCATCAGAACACCTTTCCCGGATTTAGAATGTTATCAGGATCGAATATCCTCTTTATCTCCCTCATAATTCTTAGAGCCGCGAGAGAATTTTTCTTTTCGAATTCGTATCTAAGCAAATCCTTTTTCAGCAAACCTATTCCATGTTCGCCACTTATCGTTCCATCAAGCTCAGTCGCCTTCCTTCCGATTTCTTCAAATAATCTTCTCGCCACCTCAAAATCCTCCTCACTGTTTATCGCAACTCTCGGATGGATGTTTCCATCAGCTATATGTCCGAAAACGAACAGAGGAATTTTATATTTCTTTCTCAATCTCTCTATTTCATCCATAAGCTCAGGTAAATTGCTAGGAGGGACAGCAATGTCTTCCGAGAGTGATGCGATTTTGCTCTCATTTATTATCGCAGATGTCGCAGATTTCCTCATGAGGAATATGTTCTCAACATCTTCCTGCGACAGCTCTGATGTCGTCGCTACCGCTTTGCAACTCTTAAGAATTCTCTCTACATCATCGACAATCCTATCAATGGATTCTTTCGTCGAATCTATATCGATTATTAATACAAATTCCGAGTTTTCAGGGATTTTAACTTCAATAAATCTCGACAAAAGCTCTATCGTCTTCTTATCCATGAACTCCATAGCCAAGGGTAGAATTTTCGATCTCTTTATCTCTCTGATAGCATTTATCCCATCGTTGTAGTTTGAAAATATCGCTACCACTCTTCTAACCTCCTCAGGAATCGGATGTATCTGCAACGCAGCCTTAACTATTATCCCAAGCGTCCCTTCGCTACCGACAAAGAGCCTTGTCAGATCGAAACCCTGCCTGCATTTCACCGTTCTGCAGCCGATACTTATCAACTCAGCCGTCCCGATAACGACGTCTAATCCGAGAACCCAGTCTCTCACAGTTCCGTATTTTGCACCCCTTATTCCTCCGGCTCCTGAAGCAATTGCACCTCCGATAGTTGCTACCGCAGATGAGGTTGGATCGACGGGGAAGTAGAAGCCTTTCTTCTTCAATTCGTTGTTCAGCTCTTCAATTCTCAAACCCGGTTCTACGATGGCGTAGCTGTCTTCGATGCTGATATCAATAATTCTGCTCATCTTCTGCAAATCCAGCACAATCCCACCAAATGGGATTGCAGCACCTGTCAGACTTGAAATAGAGCCTTGAGGGGTTAGAGGAATCTTATGCTTCCTGCAAAATCTTACGGTGTTTATGACATCATCGACATCTTCAGCTCTCACAACGACATCGGCATATCCTTTGATCCTTCCCGGATCGATGCTGTGGGAGATCAGATCAATCGGGTCTGTTAGGACTTTATCCTTCCCTAACATTGATTCGAGTTCCTTGAGAATTTTTTTGTCCATGGAGATAACTTGGAGCGGAGTTATATAGAATTTTAGCTCGATCAAAAATAATTTTAATTCTCAGTTTGATTGAGCATTATGGAACGGACACTTTTCGGGACGAATGGTGTTAGAGGTATTGCGAATGAGGAACTTACAGTGGATTTAGCACTCGATCTTGGAAAAACGATTGCAACTCTCAGAAAAGGACTGATAGCTGTTGGAACTGATGCCAGACTCTCATCACCCATGTTGAAATCAGCCGTAATCGCCGGAATACTCTCAGCCGGAAGCGATGTCGTCGATCTAAACATAACTCCGACTCCGTCTCTCCAATATTACGTTAAAGTTACCAAAGCCAACGCAGGAGTTATAGTTACCGCAAGCCACAATCCGAAGGAGTATAACGGCATAAAATTCGTTAGCGAAGATGGATGCGAGTTCACATGGGAGGAAGATGCTGAGGCTGAGAGAATGCTTATGAGCAAAAAATTCAGAGTGGCATTATGGAATGAGGTTGGTAGCGTTTATGAAGATGACGCAAACAGGATATACGTTGATGGGATAATTGAGAAGGTTAATGCGGATGAGGTAAGAGAGAAAGAATTTAAAGTTGTTTTGGATTGCGGCAATGGTGCGGCATGCTTCACAAGTCCTTCAATACTTAAGAAGCTTAATTGCAAGACTTTCAGCATAAACAGCTATCCCGATGGCAGATTCCCGGCAAGGCAGTCGGAACCGATAGAGGAGAATGTGGAAGAGTTAAAGAATGTTGTTAAGATTGTAAAAGCTGACATAGGAGTCGCACATGACGGCGATGCAGACAGAGCGACGTTCGTTGATGAAAAAGGGAATTTTGTGAGCGAAGATGTTATCCTTGCGTTGATGGCTAAATACTATGTTGAGAAGAACAACGGGGGCATCGTTGTAACGCCAGTAAGCTCATCGAGATGCGTTGAAGACGTCGTTATCGAAGCAGGAGGGAAGGTTGTATATACCGCTGTCGGCTCTCCAGTTGTTGCGAAGGTTATGAAAGAGACTAATGCAGTCTTTGGCGGAGAAGGTAACGGCGGACTAATATTTCCGGAACATTTGCTTGCAAGAGATGGTGGAATGAGCTTGGCAAAGATACTTGAGCTTATGGCAACTGAAAACAAGCCGCTTTCAGAACTCGTTAAAGACATTCCGAGATATTACATGTTCAAAACGAAAATAGAATGCAGGGATAAGAAGAAACTTCTTGAAGGATTGAAAGCTGAATTTGAGGATGCGAACTTCACAGACGGGGCGAGAATTGATTTCGAAGATGGTTGGCTTCTGATAAGACCTTCCGGAACTGAACCCATAGCGAGAATTTTTGCTGAGGCGAGAAGCGAGAAGAGAGCTAAGGAATTGCTCGAATTTGGAATGGAAAAGGCTAAGAAAATTTTATATAGCTAATAAGGCAGCTATTAGCATGATAGCGGTAATTTCAAATTTACACGGAAATTTTGTGGCATTAGAAAGCTCACTCAAACAAATTAAGCAATTAAACGATAAATTCAAGGAAGAGGGAAGAGAAATCAAGGAGATATTTGTCATAGGAGTTTTCGGCTACATGCCATTTGCGAGGGAAGTTTACAGCTTTCTGAGAGATTCGGAGATAAGATGCATCAGAGGGAGATTCGATCACCTAATTGCAAGATGGCCTGAGATGGATGATGAAGAGAAAAAAGAGATTCCGGAGATTGACAGATTCATCGTGGAATGGAACAGGGAGAAACTTAACAAGGAAGGGAGAAGATGGATCAGATTCGAAATCCCAAGTTTTCTCACGAGAAAATTTGGAGATAATGAAGTGCTTTTCGCATACGGAAATCCGTTTGAGCCGGTTAGTGGCGAAATAATGCCGGATATGCCGACATCGTATTATGAAAATTTCACAGCCCCCTTCAAGAGCTACGAAATAATAGTTGTCAGCTCGAAAAAACCGTTCATAGCTGAAACGAGATACGGGAAGATAGTTGGTGCTGGAATAGCTGGCTATTACACGAAGAACAAGCCAAACTTTGTCTTAATCGACACTAGAAATCTGGATGTGGCATTCTATGAATTCGAATTTGATAAAGGAATTGTTGAGAAGAGGATTAGAGATGAGAATTTGCCAGAAGAGATTCTGAGGATTCTCCATCACGGAATCTAAAAATCTTTAAACTTTTTGATATGACATTTACTTAGAGGTGGTAAAATGAAAATAACGTGGTTGGGGCATGCGGCGTTTCTGTTAGAAGGTAGCAAGAGGGTATTAATCGATCCATTCCTCATAGGGAACCCGATGGCTCCTGTAAAGCCGTCTGATGTAAAAGTAGATTTGATAGCGGTTACACACGGACACGGTGATCATCTGGGGGACAGCGTTGAGATAGCGAAGAATAACGATTGTCCCGTCGTTACAATACATGAGCTATCGAGAATTCTCGCATCGAAAGGTGTGGAAGCTGTGGGGATGAACATAGGTGGGACTGCGAAGGTTGCAGGTGTTAAGATTACAATGGTGAAAGCGTTTCATTCCGCCGACGTTGAAGAAAACGGAAATATAATCTCTGCCGGCGATCCTGCGGGGTTCGTAATAGAGTTGGATGGAATTAAGGTTTATCACTGTGGAGACACAGACGTTTTCTCTGACATGAAACTGATTTCCGAGCTATACAGGCCAGATATCATGCTCGTCCCGATTGGTGGTTGGTATACAATGGGGATTGATGAAGCTGTTAAAGCTGTCGAATTTGTAAAGCCGAAGTATGTTATACCGATGCATTACAACACGTTTCCAGTAATTGAAACTGATCCGGAAGATTTTAAAAAGAGAGTGGAAGAAAAAATTGATGGAGTCGAAGTAATCATACTGAAACCGGGAGAAAGCTTTGAAATTTAAGCTCTCTTTCTTTTTCCGAGCTTTCCGGGTTGAACAATTCCAAGATTTCTGGCACACTTCGGGCAGTAATGCTTTTTGATCGTAGATGTATGGACGTTTTTTCTTCCTATTAACCTAACAAGCTCCGGATCGAGCCTAAAACCTTCATAGCTAACGAATGTCTTGAATCGAGGGACTTTTCTTCCGCATCCATCACACCTTATTACGTAATCCTTCCCTCTACCACTACTCTGCTTATACTCCCTTTTATAGGGAGCCTTCATGATACGTTTTATAGCTTTAATACCTTTAAATTTTTTCCATTATCACTCACTTTTTTGTGTTACCATCCCTGCTCTTACACTTTTTCATAAGTTTAATTTAATAAATTAAAATAATATTTA
>CAZVXC010000092.1:0-5339 GCA_964631435.1 uncultured archaeon
AAACAATAATACCTCCGATGCTTGTAGGAATGCTCATATCTCGCCTGATATATTCACTTCCGCAATTTAGGAAAATTAGCGAGAAGATTCTATCACGTTTCATGAATTTAAAAAGTGGTGCTGCAATCTTAGCATTCTTCGCTCACAAAGTTGTGGCATTATCCATTCTATCTGAGATGTATAGAAAGGGGGAAATCGACAGAAATGAGGTGATAATCGCTTCTATAATCGGATTGTTTCCTATGAGCGTTCGAACAGCAATGTTTCTTTTCGCACCCTTAGCCATACCTGCCCTAGGATTTAAGCTCGGTAGCATATTCGTTCTATTAGACGTAACCTCCAAGTTTATCATATCTCTGATCGGTGTGTATTTAGGAAGGAGATATTTAACGGGGTTTTACGATAGCGTAGCTGAGATTACGCCATTAAAGGATAGCATCTACGATGCTCTGAAACAATTTTTGAGAGTTCTGTTAATCTTAATCCCAAGCATATTCTTAACAACGCTGATTATCGATTCTTTCAACTTCATCTCAAGCAATGCATCTGAAATTGCGATAATAGTTAGCGGAACAGGAAGTAGCGTCGCAGGAATAGGCGTTGCAAGTTCTCTGATTGCGAGGAATGAAATTAGCGGGAAATCCGCTTTATTTTCTCTAATTATAGCTCAGGCATTTCATAGGATAGTTGAAAGTCTGAGATTTTCACTCCCTCTAAACCTATCCCTCTTCGGACAATTCGGTGTAAAGCTGACAGCATTAATATTGCTTGCGAACGAGCTTGCAATACTCTTCAGCCTGCTGACTTTAATTGCGATAAGCGAAGCTGGAATCATCTGATCAACTGTATCATATATATACCAGAACATCAACATACCTCAATGGATGAGAGAGATTTGAAAATAGTCAAATTGCTCATTGAAAATGCCAGAATGCCGAAGGTGAAAATCGCTGAAGAGCTCGGAATAACGGAAACGGCGGTAAGGAAAAGGATAATCAAGCTTGAAAATGCTGGAGTGATAGTAGGATACAAGGCTGTGATAAATTACAAGAATGCGAACATCGCAGGCTCGCTCACAGGCGTTGACGTTGAGGCTGAAAAGCTCTGGGAAGTTATCGAGGAGTTAAGGAAGATTGAGAACGTAAAATCAATCTGGATAACGACGGGAGATCACATGTTAATGCTTGAGATAATTGCGAATTCTGTGGATGAGCTTCTGAAGATTCACAGGGATATAGAGAGGATCGAAAGCGTGAAGAGGGTATGTCCATCGATAGTTTTAGACGTTCTCAAATAAAAAAGAGATTGAAGGAATTCGAAACGCTCGGACAGAAAGGATTCGTTAATTTCGACTTCAAGCCGTTCATAAATCTGGAAATTAAAGCTGATATAGTAAGCGAGCTTGCATTCTGCATATCAACAGCGAACTCCTCAGCAATCTCCGGCTTAAAATTTCAGAAATCCTTAGAGGATAGCGAGATTGAAAAGATGAAAATTGAGGAGATAGAGGAACTTCTTAAAGCGGCTGGAGTAAGATTTTACAAGAGAAAAGCTGAATACATATTCGATGCAATTCAAAACTTCGAATACGTAGAAAAGGCGATCAGAAAAGAGACAAATGAGGCGAGGAGGCTGCTTTTAAAAATCAAAGGCTTGGGTTACAAAGAGAGCAGTCATTTCCTTAGGAATATAGGCAGGAAAGATGTTGCGATAATAGACAGGCATATCTTAAGATGGCTAAGAGAAAGATTCAGCATCCCAAAGCTCACGCAGAGAAATTACGTTATAATCGAAGGCGTTCTGAAAAAAGTGGCTGAGAGGTTTAGAATGAACTTAGCCGAATTAGACTTATTTATATGGTCTGAAATGACAGGCAAGGTTTTGAAGTAGCATGGATAATGTTAAGTAAAGCTTCGATAGATTTTAATTTGTGATTGTGGAGAATGATGGCGTCGCCCGAATAAAGGGCTTAAGAGTTAGAGTTGTTGATATAATCAGGAAATATTACATTCTGAGATATTCGAAGAGGGAAATTGCCGATCAGTATAATCTGACTCTCGAAGAGGTTAATGAGGCTCTCGAATATTACATCGATCATAAAAGGGAGATAAACAGAATAATAAAAGAGGAGCAAGACCTAACTTTAGAGCTTATAAAGCTTAGAAAGAAGGAGATTCCGAGAAAGATGAGATTTAAAATGAAATTCTGGTGCTACGATCTCGAATGATCACTTTCTAAAAGCTATCCCGGCATATCCGACGACAAAGCTCTTATCTGCGACATCACCGCTCGTAGAATAGTGGACAAGCTCGGCTTTAGCATTGAATTCATTCGCTATGTTCATGGCAACAGCTATAGCTCCGTAACCGCAAACGCTTGCCTGCAATTCGTATATCGTCTTGTAAAACTTTCTGACATCCATGCTTTTTATTGCCTCTATAACTTTCGCATCAAGCCTCCTGCATTCTTCATCTGGCAGATAGTGATGCATATCGCTCGATGCAACGACAGCAAATCTCCTCCCAGTTTTTTTCGCTGCCTCCAGTATCTCATCCGCAACCTCCTCAGCTGTCTCCTCATCCTGCAACCCCATGCATATTGCGACGATTCTGAAATCTTTATGCAAGTATTGCAAAAATGGCACCTGAACTTCTAAGCTATGCTCCTCAGCAAAAGCCATCTCATCTGGGAAAACAGTTGTCTTGGGCATCGCATTTATGAAATCCAAATCGGGCTTAACAATGCCGAGAGGTGTTCTCCATTCATCCTGAGATACCGCCACAGGCATTCCTAAGCCTGTATGATTCGGGCCTAAGATTACGTATGTTTCAACATCTGGTAGTAAAGAGTGAACCCTTCCTGCGGTTCTGCCTGAGTAGATATAGCCTGCGTGCGGTGAAACTATCGCAACGACATCCTCATCCTTCGCATCTCTATCTGTGAATTCTGAGAGCATTGCTAAGAGGGATTCGGGATTCGATGGATAAAATGATCCGGCAAACTTGGCATACCTCATAATTTTTAATATCTCTACGAATAGATAAACCTTATCATGAAAGTTGGCATCGTCGTTAACCCCAAAGCTGGAGGGGGTGTTAAGAGAGATATCATACGGAAGGTTATCGGGAAGCTAAAGCCGGATCAGATTTTCACAGGACAGGATGATCTTGGTGAGAGATTCGTTGAAAAAGCAGAGGTGATAGAGATTGAAAGGAGATACGACAGAAACGACACGATAAATCTCGTTAAAGAGCTTGATAAAATCGTCGATCTCATAGTAGTCTTCGGAGGGGATGGAACTATGAGCGACGCATCCTCAGCATTCCCTAAGAAGCCTTTGCTTTGCATAGGAACTGGAACGACTAATGTTAGCCCTCTGCTAACTAATCCGGATTTTAAAGAGCTGAAGCTTATAGACTTCAGCGGACTTTACGTTAGAAAATATCAGAGAATTGCCTTTAACGATATCGTCGCCGGCTACACGATACTATCAACTGTTAACGGAAGGATAACGGAGATCGATGCATTGGAGTTTTTAAGGGGGAAAATAAAGAAGGGCTGCGGCAAAAAATTTTTTGCGAGAGTTGAAGCGGAGGGGAATGTTATAGAAGGCAGATTCGGAAACGTCTTCGTATCTATGCTCGATAAAAGATACTTAGGAAAAGGCATATCCGGTGGGGCTTCGATTTCAGCTTTTGTCGGCTTTAATTGCTTAGCCGCATGCGTAAGCGAGACTATCGTTATCAGCTCGTTGCGAAAGGAAGAGCTGAAAAAGATGGAACCTATAACAACGAAGACAGTAAGCTTCGACAGGAAAGCAAAGCTCTACGCTGAGAGCGTTATCTCAGCTGACGGCAATCCTTTCACGTTCAACGATGAGATAGAGATTGAATTTAGAGATAAAGCTGTCAAGGTTTTGAAGGGCTATTGAATATTACGGCTCTATTCCTGCGTCCGTTATTTTGAAAGAGCAATAGATTCCTTCGGGTTTCGATCTATGCTTTATAAGTCTCGCTATCCTTTCGTTGCCCGCTTTTTCTAAGGAAATTATTGTTTTTGACAGATGATCCAAGCTTGGCCCCCCTATCGGTTTAACAGTTCCGTTATTAACATCTACGAACATCTGATTTGTGAAAACGACTGCGAGATCGTTTTTTCTTGCGAGACCGAGAAGATAAGTTAGCTGAGATGTCAGCTCTCTCTTTATCCTTATCTGCTTTCTATCATCCTCAAGCTCGCTTCTATATAATGCCGTTAGCGAATCTACAATAACGAGCTTCAGTTCATTCTCTTTCAGCAATTTCGAAACCTCCCTTACGGCTACGCTTTGCTGCCTGAAGTCGAAAACTTCGTAGATGAATACATTCTTAAGAAGACTTTTATCTTTAAAAATCTGTTCGATTCTCTCTGCTGATAAGCCTTCGGTATCTATAAATGCAACCTTATACCTCTTTGAGGTGTTATACGCCAGCATCAAGCATAGAGATGTCTTTCCCGTTCCGCTCTCTCCATAAACCTGAGTTATGCACCCGGTTTCAACTCCTCCGGATAGCAGGCTGTCTATGCACTTACTCCCGATAGGCAGCTTCATTCAATTCCCTCTGCTGATTTAAATTCGAAACCCTATTATAGTTTTATCTATTATTGCAATTACCGCAACACTTTTTATATTGGACGTTCTCCATACATAATATGGAAGTGTTAAACTTAAAGGTTAATCAGGCTTATCCGAGTGATTCGGGGAGGGGCATAGCAAGGCTCGATCCCGAAACCATGTTCAAGCTAAACATATCACCCGGAGATATTATCGAGATCGAAGGGAGAAGAAAGACCGTTGCGAAGGTCTGGAGAGCGCCGAAGAGGGATTGGGGTAAGGGGATAATAAGGATTGACAGATTCATAAGGGAAAATGCTGGAGTTAACATAGGAGACAACGTTAAGGTTAGAAAAGCCGAATACAAGGTTGCGAGACAGGTTATATTCGCTCCATTAAGAAAACTCGATTTCAGAATATACGGCGGGGATTTTGAGAATTATCTAAAGCATCAGTTCCTCAAAAGACCTGTCGTCGAAGGAGATATAGTTCCGGTAATAAGCACATCGATAATAGGTTTCGGAAGACAGCCGCAGCAGCCAATTCTGCTTGCGGTCGTAAAAACCGATCCTAAGGGTGCTGTTATAATAGACGAGATTACGAGAGTCATATTCAGGGAGAAACCTGTCAAGGGATTTGACAGATTCGGGAAGGGCGGAGTTACGTATGAAGACATAGGTGGGCTTAAGAAAGAGTTGCAGAAGGTCAGAGAGGTAATTGAATTACCGCTCAGATACCCTGAGCT
>CAZVXC010000093.1:0-5179 GCA_964631435.1 uncultured archaeon
AATAGATAAAAATAGGAAAAAAAAAATTTATATCTTCTAATCGAAAATAACAGATAGGACTATTTTATGCAGAGCAATTTACATCGATAGATTTGGCAATGTAATAACGAATGTCAGAGAGGAAAGTATAAAAAATAGAGAGGTCAAGAGGTTATATTACAAGGATACAGAAATTCCGATGGTTAAAAAATATTCAGATGTTGAAGTCAACAAGCCCTTAGCGTTAATAAGCAGCTTTAAAACGCTTGAACTCAGCATAAGAGAGGGAAATTTCGCAAAAGAATTCGGAATAAAGCATGGTAAGCTGAAATTGAGGTGGAGTTGATGTTTGATAAGATAAGTGATAGGGCGATTGCGAAGCTCATAGAATCCGTTAACAGACATCTCCCCGAAAAGAGGATGAGTCTTAAATACCTTCTCGAATCGAAGAATCCAACTATCAGGGCTAAGGATGGTAACGAATACGATATAGAGAAGGAAGAACTTGAGTTTATTGCGAAATTCGTTGATGAATTCGAGTGGGATAAATTTTACTTGCCGATAATACTTGAGATGACGAGCTTGGGTAACGAATACATAATTTACATAAGAGATAAGAGGCACGCTAAGTTCATAGAGAAAGCTTTCGGGTTCAACAGATACACAGGCAACACGATGTTCCTCTACATTTACGAGATGCAAAAAATTCGCAAAAAGCTCAGAACGACGACACAGGTGATGTTCAGGGTCTGAATATGGTTAGGGTAAAGCTTTTCGCCAATTTCAGAGAAATATCAGGCAAGAAGGAAGTTGATGTTGAAGCCGTTGATCTAAACAGTCTTCTGAAAATTTTGGCTGAGAAGTATCCAAAATTCGGTGAATTGTATAGTTACGCAATTGTCATGGTTAATGGAAAAGTTGCCAAAGAGAATGTTAAACTAAGAAAAGACGATGTAGTTGCCATTTTACCTCCAGTAAGTGGAGGATAGGCTATCAAAAATCAAAAAAAAAAGAAATCTTTAAATACTATACTCTTTCTAAAATTTGAAAAAGTTCGACAATGCTAAATTTTACGAGGTGAATAGCATGGAAAGAACAGAGATCCTTGAAAAAATTAAAGAGGCTGAGCAACAGCTGGATGAGGCGATCAGGGCGGCTGAAGAGGAAAAGAAAAAGAAGATTTTTGCAGCAAAGGAGGAGGCAAGAACTATTATCGAGAACGCTAAGGCCGAAGCTGAAAAGATCAAAGAGGAAATTTTAGAAAAAGCTAAGAGGGACATCGATCTTGAAAAAACTAAAATAAAAGAACGCAGAATTGCCGAAATAAATAGCATAGCTAAGAAAGGTGAATCAAGAATAAATGAGGTTGTCGATTTTCTATACACCGAATTCGTGAGGTTGATCGAAAATGCTTAAGCCCGAAAAGATGGTAAAAGTTTCCGTAGTGGGGCCGAGAGAATACTTTGAAGAGGTATCTGAGATACTATACGCATTAAACACGATTCACATAGAGACTCCGACAGAGGAAGAATACTTCACGATCGGCGAACCTTTCGAGAAAGCTGGAATCGTTTCGAGAAGCTTAGTGCAACTTAGAAGTATCTTGTCATACCTAAAGCTCGATCCAGAAAAATTCGTCCCGAAAAGGGGATACAGAGTCGAAGAGGTATCGACGAATCTCGATGCCAAACTTGAAGAATACAGGGAAAAAATTGGGGCAAAAATAGAGAGGATAAGGGTATTAGAAGAGAAAATTAGAGCTTTGACCGATGAATTAAGGGTTCTTGAGCCTTTAAAGGTCTTAGGCATCCCGCCGAAGCTTCTGAAGGATTACAAGACGATAAGGGTGTTCACAGGCTTCGTGAGGGCGGATCCGAGACATAAAATTAAAGAGATAACAGATGAGTTTGAAGCGGTAATCAAAGATTACGGCAAGGAATACGTAATCGCAGTCTTCGTCAAACTCGAACACGGAGAAGAGGTATTCAGAGTCTTACAAGAATTCGGATTCAGAGAAGTTTCCGTCCCGGATATAGAAGATTACGATGCGAGGGTCAATGAGATTCAAGCTGAGATTTCATCACTACAAGAGGAAATAAAAACCCTCAACTCAGAAATCGAGAGCATTAAGGAGAAAGAAGCTGAGTTAATGCTTGCAATCGAGGAATATCTAAGCATGGAGGTTGAGAAATCTGAATTGCCCCTAAATGCTCTAACATCGAAGTTCGCATTCGTAATCGTCGGCTACATCCCGCAAAAAAGCTTTAACGAGTTTAAATCGAAAGTCGAGAACGCAACGGACGGAAGGGTTGTTGTTGAAATTGTGGAGGACAAAGAGTTCGACCCACCGACGAAGCTCACGAATCCACCGTATGTGAAAGATTTCGAAGTTTTATCTACTACCTATGCAATTCCGAAGTATCATGAGGTCGATCCTACATGGATAATGTCGATATTCTTCCCGTTCTTCTTCGGTCTGATGCTCGGGGATATTGGCTACGGTGCCGTAATTACTGCGATATCTCTGTATCTCAAACGCATATTTAGAACGGAGGGATGGCAGAAATTACTGAACATAGGTTTGTATTCTGGAATAGCATCCATAATATTCGGTTTCATCTATGGTGAGTGTTTCGGCCCATACTTAGTCGGGCATGGAGAGCATGCAATGCCGCCGAACCAAGTCCACTGGTTTGGTGAGATATTGCGCTCGCTATACGCATTCAACGGGTATCATCCGATATTCGACAGAGTAGAGCCGTTCGGCGTTAAAGCTTTGCTTTTCTTGACACTCGTTATCGGAATGTTCATGCTCCTTTGGGGTTTCGCAACGGGCTTCAGAAACGTCGCTGTCGAGCACGGTTTCAAGGAAGCTTTGCTCGAAAAGGGATGCTGGTTCTTAGGCGTTCTCGGACTCACGTTCATAATCTTAGGCTTCACATACAACCTCGGAATTTTCACGTCAGCACCTCCAAACGGGTTCGGAAAGATATTTCCAGATAACCTCTTCGTCTTCGGCAGCTACACAGTAGAGCAGGCGAAAAATGTCCCCTTACCGATCCCCGGATTGGTTAAAGGCTGGCAAATGGGAGTTAACGTATTCTACTTGGCAGCCCTTCCATTGCTTGTAATATGGTTCATACTGTTCGCAATGGCAGAGATTCCAAAGATGGGTGGAATGGGTGTAATAATGGGCGTAGAATTACTTACATGGTTCGGCCAGATACTAAGCTTCGCTCGATTACTTGCTATCGGTTTGGCTTCAGTTTACTTCGCCTACGTCTTCAACTATCTGACGATAAAAATAGCATTCCCACCGGGCATGGCTTTGCTTCCGGTAGCAGTAATAATACTGGTGCTTGGACATCTGATAAACCTCATACTCGGTATCCTCGATCCTGGTCTGCAGAGCCTTCGATTGCACTATGTAGAGTTCTTTACGAAGTTCTTCGAAGGTGGCGGCAGATTATACAAGCCGTTTGGCAGGGTAACGAAATTCTTAATAACACAGGGGTCGAGTAGAATATCTAAAGCTATGGCTACGAGCATGGTCTTTGGAGAGAGCTTTGTAAGAAGAATTGCAGAAAGGATTGGAACTGAGAAGAACATAATAAGGTTCGTGAGATACTACTGGATTATCTCAACCTTCAGGCTCGCCGTCGGAGCGACAATAGCAGTCCTGATATTGTTGTTTGGGTATAGGTTTGTGGATTTGGTGAAATTGTTTGGTTAAGGAGGTGATTTAAATGGTAGATGCGGGTGCCGTAATGGAATTGGTGAAAAGCACTGCGTTTGTGAAAGGTTGCGCGGCAATAGGAGCTGGCTTAGCAGTCGGTTTAGCAGGTATCGGTGCTGGAGCTGGTGAAAGCGGAATCGGTGCAGCGGCAGTAGGAGCGATAGCAGAGGACAGGGGCTTCTTAGGCTTAGGTTTGCTGTTCACAGTTATTCCAGAAACAATCGTCATTTTCGGACTGGTCATAAGCTTCATACTGATGTTCGCATACGGAGTCTAATTCAGTGGCGGCTGATCGCAATGGCGTTGGAAGTAGTAATAGAGGAGATTCGTAAAAAAGGGGAGGAAGAGGTCAAGAAGATCAGGGAAGATGCTGGGAAAGAAGTAGAGCGCATCCTCGCAGATGCAAAGAGAGAAGCTGAGGAGATACTTAGAAAAGCAAGGGAAGATGCAGAGAAAGAAGCTGAGAGACTTAGAAGGCAGGAAACTTCAAGTGTAAACCTTGAGATGAAAAAGGAGGAATTAAACAAAAAGAGGGAGATAGTAGAGGAGGTCTACAACAAACTCGTCGAGAAAGTAAAGGCTTTGAGCGATTCGGAAAGAGAGGAGTTGCTCAAAAAGCTACTATCGAAATACGAGGGCGGAGATTACGTTGTGTATTCAAACAAGAAAGACGAGGAGATAGTGAAAAAGCTGACAAAGATGCCTTACGCCGGGAACGTCGATTGCATAGGTGGCGTTATCCTCGAAAGCAAGGATGGAGACTTCAGAATAAACCTCACATTTGACAACTTTATCGAAGAGCTTTACAGAGAAAAAATGAAAGACATATACGAAAAGCTCTTCGGGGGTGAATAATGGGGATACTGAAGCTCGGCTTAGGAATACTAAGCAAGACTAAGACTGCTGAGTGGGCTTACGTTGCAACAAGAGTCAAAGTAATGAAGAGAAAGCTCATACCGAAAGAGGACTACACAAAGCTCCTGAACATGAGCATAGATGAGATAGCAAAGTATCTGGAAGAGACTGAATACAAAGAGGAGATCGATAAGCTTGCATACAAGTATTCCGGCATCGATTTAATCGATTACGCATTAACCTACAATCTTTCAAAAACTTTCAGAAAGCTCATAAATATCTCAACCGGCTTACCAAAGAAACTCATTACTCTTTATTTAAGAAGATGGGACTTCTGGAATCTCAAGAACATCATAAGAGGAAAGATGTTTGGATTCAGCAATGAAGAGATCGAGGCAACGCTGATTCCCGCTGGCGAATTCGATGAAGAGTTCTTAAAGATGCTGTTAGCTAAGGACAACGTCAATGACATAATAGAAACGTTCAAAGACAAACCATTCTATCCGATCCTCGAAAAGCTGACTCACGGTGCAAAGCTCTCAGAAGTTGAAGATGAACTCGACAAATTCTGCTATTCATGCTTGGCAAAGCTTACAGCGGAGAATGTCG